>CAZKCX010000017.1:0-3048 GCA_964550865.1 uncultured Planctomycetales bacterium | reverse complement strand
ATGTCGTGGTCGTCGACGACGACGGAGAGCATGTAGGTCGGGCTGCCGTCGGCGCGCACGAGCACCATGTCGTCGAGCTCGTCGTTCTGGACGACGACGCGGCCCTGCACGCGATCCTCGACGGCCAGGGAAAGGTCCTACGGGTCCCGCGAGGGCTCGCCGAGCACATCGAGGCGGATCCCCGCAAGGCCGAAATCCGCCGGGAATGAGCGCCGTGACATCGCGCTCGAGGTCAACCAATCTATCCGGAGCGTTGTGGAGTAGAGCATGATTCGATGGACAGGCCGTATCGCTTTGTTGCTGGTGTGGGTGGTGTTGGGTTCGGGCCTCTGCCTGGCCGAACCCAAGCCGAAGAAAGGCACGATCCGCGTTCGCGTGATGACCTTCAACGTGCTGTGTTCCTTCTGCAACCCGAAGGAATACGGAAAGTGGGAAGAGCGCCTGGCGTACCTCGCCGACATCTTCGCCCGACACGACGCCGACTTGCTGGGCATCCAGGAGCTGGTCAACGCCCGGGAGGTCGAGCAACTCCGCGAGTTGATGGGGGACTACGAGGCCATCCATTTCCGGAAGGGCACGCTCGTCTATCCCGACAGCACGATCTACTTCCGCAAGAGCCGCTTCGAGGCCGTCGAGTCCGGTGTGTACTGGCTCAGCCCCACGCCCGAGCGCCCCATGTCCACGGGCTTCGCCAAGGGCTGGCAGCTCCCGCGGTGCGCCGTCTGGGCCATGCTCAAGGAGCGAGCGACCGGCCGCAAGCTACTCTTCGTGACCACGCACTTCGACAACAATACGCCCAGCCAGGAGCGGAGCGCGCCGCTCTTCATGGAACGGACGGCCCGCCTGGGTGCCGACGTCCCGGTGATCGTAACGGGAGACTTCAACTCCAAGCCGGGCTCGCCCGCGTACGCGATTCTCGTGAGCCCGGCCGCAAACGGCTTCCGCCTCAAGAACACGTATGATCTCGCGCAGGAGAAGCGGACGATCACCAACCAACGCCCGGCCCCACCCTACGCGCCCGGCAGCCGCATCGACCACATCTTCGTCGGAGGCGAGGGGGAGTGGCGCGTCACCGGCTGGCGCGCGGACCTGACGGTGTATGGCCAAGAGAAACGCTATCCGTCCGATCATCGACCCATCGTGGCCGACGTGGAATTCTAAGCTGGTCGCAATACCGTCTGAACAGTCGAGCACCCTTGCCTTCTGTGGCCTAGCCGCCCTCGGCTGGGCCCCCTTCTGTGGCCTAGCCGTCCTCGGCTGGGCCCCCTTCTGTGGCCTAGCCGCCCTCGGCTGGGCCCCCTTCTGTGGCCTAGCCGTCCTCGGCTGGCCCCCTTCATCAATTCACGGCCGGGGGCGGCCGTGCCACACTGTTCGATCTCCGTTGCAAGCAGCTCAGATGGCCGCGCGCAAATCCGCGTTCCCTAGTGCTCTGTCGCGCGTCAACTGATGGGTGGGTGGCCCATGGCTTTAGCCTTGCTGTTACCCACATTTTGAGGCAGGCTGTTGTCGTGGGCAAGGATAGCCGGGCGTCGACGAGTTGACAGGAGGTCAAGTTGTGACGCCGGGCATATGAGCGAGGGAGGTGGGCCATGGATGGCCAGCTGGCACTTGCGGCGCGTACGCAGTGGGCGGAGACCCAGTTCGGCGAGGCGGCGTTGGGCGATGTGCGTCGAACCCGGCGTTTGGTGAAGTTAGGGGCACAGATGGCAGCCAACAGCAGCGGGAGCATTCCCCAGCAGACGGTGCGAACAAGCGATATGAAGGCGGCGTACCGTCTGTTCGCTCAGGCGGAAGTCACGCACGAGGCGATCTGTCGCCCCCATATCCAGCAGACGCGTGAGATGGCAAGCCATCTGCCGATGGTATACATGCTGCAAGACACGACGGAACTGGATTTCACGCGTCATGAGAAAACGGAAGGGTTGGGGCCGGTGGGAACGGGTTGTGGGCGGGGGCTGCTTCAGCAGAACGTGTTGGCGGTGAATCCCTCCCCGCGTCGTCCGCTGGGGCTGATGTACCAGCGGCATCATCGCCGGCAGGAGCGTCCTGCGGGCGAGACGCGTGAGGCGCGTCGGAAACGGCCGCTCTCGGAGCGGGAATCGTATTGGTGGATTGAGGCGATCCGCGTGGTGGGCCAACCGCCGGAGGGCGTGCATTGGGTGCACGTATTGGATCGGGGGGGCGACACGTTTGCGGTGCATGATCTGATTCGAGAACTCGGTGTGGACTGCATTATTCGCGCCAAGACAGACCGTCGTATTGAACCGCAGCAAGGCCATCGGCATCTCTTTGCGTACGCTCGCTCGCTCCCGTCGCTCGGCGGTTTCAAGATCACGGTGCGGTGTGGGTCGGGTTCGAAGCGAGAGGCGACGTTGGAGGTTGCCGGGGGGCCGGTACGGTTTCTTCCCTCGCGTTCGGAGCCGGAGTTACGTTGTCGAGAACCGATGGCACGTCACGTGGTTCGCGTGTGGGAGCCGAATCCGCCGGCGGGCGAGGAGCCGGTGGAATGGATCTTGTTGACGACTCTTCCGACGGAGACGTACGACGAAGCCAAAACCGTCGTCGACGGGTATACGTCGCGATGGATGATTGAAGAATTTCACAAGTGCGAGAAGACTGGCTGCCGGGTTGAGGATCGCCAGTTGACGGAGACGGATCGTTTGGAGCCGCTGATCGGATTGCTGAGCGTTCTGGCGGTGTATCTGCTGGAACTGAAGTTCGTGGCCCGGGACTCGCCGGAGACACCGGCCAGCGAAGTGTTGGACTGCGACGCCGTGCAGGTCATGGCCCGGTATCTGAGCAGGCCGCATCGTGATCTCACCGTCGGTGAGTTCTGGCGTGGGATTGGTCGACTCGGCGGACACCCCGGGCGGAAGGGCGATGGCCCTCTTGGCTGGTTGCGCGCCTGGCGAGGTTGGCAGGCATTCCAACTCATTCTGCTTGGCGCCGAACTATCCACCACGATGGGGACGGCAAGATGTGGGTAACAGCAAGGCTTTAGCCGTGGGGGACGCGAATTGGCTGCCAGTTCGTGTTCCCCACCTCTGA
>CAZKCX010000016.1:17010-22908 GCA_964550865.1 uncultured Planctomycetales bacterium | reverse complement strand
ATGAAGTTCGGACGTCGGCCTCGACGTCCCTCGGCCTTCGCGTGGGGGATGCCCAGTCTCGAGGCCGCGACGGCGGCCCCGCCGGCGCCGAGTCGGTGAAGGAATTGCCTCCGTCCTAGCCGCTCGTTCGGAAATCGATTTGCCATTCGCGTATCCTCCTTTCGGCAGGGTACCATGCACCGATATGGCCCGAAAGGCACGACCCCGCGTCTCTTGAAGGGTGATTCGATGGCTTCGTTCGACCGGCTCGAGGTGCTCCCGTTCGACCGCTGCGGCACGCTGATCGACTGGGAGCGAGGCATCCTCGACGCGCTTCGTCCGATGCTGCAGGCCAAGTCGATCGGCGTCGGCGATGAAGTGCTGCTGGAGGCCTACGCGGATCTCGAGGTCCGGGCGGAGGCGGGAGAGTGAGGAAGACGCCGAAGACCGCCATCATCTTGGGCCTGCTGCTCACCGGGCTTGCGCTCTTCGCCGTGTTGTGGCTGTCGGCGTGGCTGATTCGGCCCGATGTCTCCGAGCCTCCCCATTCCTACACGCAAGAGGAAATCCGTCGAGCCGAGGCGGCGCGCGACATCCGCTTCGATTCCGAAGACCCCCTCGTGCTGCATTGCGACGTGGACTACGCGAAGGGCGAATCGGCGCGTTGGTACCCCAAGGGCGAATCGCCGATCCTCGCCGGGCTGGTCGAGGTAGGCAAGCTGCCGCCGGTCGAGGAGCGCGTCGGCCCCGAGCCGTGCGTCATGCGCGGCGTCGACGGCATCGGCGAATACGGAGGGACGTGGCTCCGCGTGGCCACGAGCGAGAAGGAGGTCAATATCATCACGTGGCGGCTGTCGTATGCCTCGCTCGTCCGTTGGTCCCCGTTCGCCTACCCGATCTGTCCGCACGTCGCCAAGAGGGTCGAGCGCTCACCCGACCGCAAGACCTGGACGGTCACATTGCGACGCGGGATCCGATGGTCGGACGGCCATCCCTTCACGGCGGAAGACATCCTCTACTGGTGGGAAGACGAGATCAACGACACGTCGGTCTTCGGCGTCGTGCCGGACTGGATGAAGATCGGCGGCGAGCCGGGAACCGTTCGCAAGATCGACGATTTCCGCATCGCGTTCGTCTTTCCCAAGCCGTACGGGTTGTTTCGCGAGATGCTCGCGCGGTGGAGCTACCTCATGCTCGAGCACCCGGCGCACTACCTCCGGCAGTTCCATCCGAGGCTCGGGGACGATGAGATCATCGAGGACGCGATGACGGCGTACAAGCTGCCCAGCCGCACCGCCCTCTACACCTTCATGAAGGACTGGCAGAACCCCGAGCATCCACGGCTGTGGCCGTGGGTGTACCGGACGTACAAGCCCAATCCGCCCCAGGTGTTCGTCCGCAACCCGTACTACTACGTCGTGGACGAGGAGGGCAACCAGCTACCGTACGTCGATCGCCTCCAGTTCGACGTGGTGCCGGGCCAGATGCTGGGCCTCAGCGCGGCCAACGGCCTGGTCACGATGCAGACGCGGCACATCCGTTACTCGGACTACACCGAGCTCATGACGCGACGCGAGCGGAGCGCGACGCGCATCCTCCACTGGTATTCGGCTACGCGCTCGATCTGGGTGATCAATCCGAACCTGCTTCGCCGGATCGATCCGGACGATCCGTCCACCCGATACAAGGCCGAGCTGCTACGCGATCCGCGGTTCCGCAAGGCGCTTTCGCTGGCGATCAATCGGCAAGATATCATCCAGGCCGAGTACAACGATCAGGTCGAGCCCGCGCAGATCGCACCGGGGCCGGAGTCTCCGTTTCATCACGAACGGCTGCGGAAGGCCTATATCGACTACGACCCGGAGCGGGCGAATCGGATGTTGGACGCGCTCGGCCTCACGCGTCGCGATTACGAGGGGTATCGCACGTTTCCGGACGGCTCGCGAATGACGTTCTACCTGGACTACTGCACGTTCACGGGCTTCGGTCCGGCGCAGTTCGTCGTCGAGGACTGGGCGGACGTCGGCATCCGCGCGATCCCGCGGGAGCGGTCTCGCACGCTCTTCTACGCCGAGAAGGAGGCGATGGACTTCGACTTCAACGTCTGGACCGGCGCCAGCGACTACCTGCCGCTCTCGTCGCCGAGGCACTTCGTGGCGTTCAACAGGGAATCGTTCTACGCCTACGGGTGGGGCCGATGGTTCATGCTCGGCGGGTACTACGACAGCGAGGATTCGCGTGCGGCGCGCTTCGTCGGTCCGCCGAGGGATCATCCGATGTACCGGGCGATGACGGCGTATGAGCAGGCCCTGCAGGCGCCCACGTTCGAGCAGCAACGGGACATCTTCCGCGAGGCGCTCGACATCGCGGCCGACAACCTCTGGACGATCAACATCGCCGAGGCCCCTCCGCAGCTCGTGGTCGTCAAGAAGGGCTTCCGCAACGTCCCGGACAACGCCTTGTACGGGCACATCTTTTTCACGCCCGGGAACGCCGGGATCGAGACGTACTACTTCGAGCGGCCGAAGGACTCGCCAGGGGCGATTGCCGAGACGCGACAGGCGATCCTGGAGGCCACACCCAGACCGGGGGCGGAATCGTTGGCGAGCCGGCGCCGGGCCGCCGGTCGGATCGCCACCGTGATCGTCAAGGCGTTGCTCGTGGGGATCGTGGCGGTGGGCGTAGTGCTCGCGGCCCTCCGGCATCCGTACATAGCCCGCCGGCTGCTCATCATGGTGCCGACGCTGCTGATCATCTCGGTGCTCGTCTTCGTCATCATTCAGCTCCCGCCGGGCGACTACCTCTCCACGATGATCATGATGCTGCAGGAATCCGGCGACCCGACGGACCTCCAGAAGATCGAGGACCTCCGCGCGATGTTTCGCTTCGACGAGCCGGCGTGGAAGAACTACCTGCGCTGGCTCGGGGTCTATTGGTTCGCCACCTTCGACGGCAGCGACACGGGGCTGCTGCAGGGCAACATGGGTCGTTCGATGGAGTCGACGCGGGAGGTCAACGAGATCGTCGGCGACCGCATCCTGCTGACGTTCCTGATTTCGTTCGGGACGATCCTCTTCACCTGGGCGGTGGCGATCCCCATCGGCATCTACTCCGCCGTGCGCCAGTATTCGATCGGCGACTACGTGTTGACGTTCATCGGCTTCATCGGCATGTGCGTGCCGCCGTTTCTCCTCGCGCTCGTACTGATGGCGATCTCGGGCGTATCGGGGTTGTTCTCGGCGGAGTACGCCGCCCAACCGGAATGGACCTGGGGCAAGGTGGTCGACCTGCTGCGGCACATTTGGATCCCGATCGTGGTGCTCGGTGTGGGAGGCACGGCCGGCATGATCCGCGTAATGCGGGCGAACCTGCTCGACGAGCTGAAGAAGCCCTACGTGATTACCGCGATGGCCAAAGGCGTGCGGCCCGGCAAGCTCCTGCTGAAGTATCCGGTGCGTCTGGCGCTGAACCCGTTCGTCAGCGGGATCGGCGGGCTCTTTCCGCAGCTCGTCTCGGGCGGTGCGATCGTCGCGATGGTGCTCGCCCTGCCGACCGTCGGCCCGCTGATGCTGGCGGCGTTGTTCAGCGAGGACATGTACCTCGCCGGCTCGATGCTCATGGTGCTGAGCCTGCTCGGCGTGTTCGGGACGCTCGTGAGCGATCTGCTGTTGCTGTGGCTCGACCCGCGGATCCGTTTCAAGGGGGGCACGCGATGAAGCAGGACCCGAGCACGACCGCCCAGCGCGCCTCCATCGCGTCGCTGTCGCAGTGGGAGCTCATCCGGATCGGGTTCGTCAAGCATCGCCTGGCCGTGGCCGCGCTCTTCGTGCTGATCTTGCTGTACCTGCTGGCGGTGTTCGCGGAGTTCTTCGCGCCGCACACGGCGAACTGGCGAAACCTCGACTATGCATACTGCCCGCCGCAGCTCGTGCGGTTCGGCGTCGGCGAGGGCCTCTACGTCAACGCGCACGTCAAGCATGTCGATCCGATTACGTTCCGCAAGACGTACGTTGAGGACGCGAATCAGCCGATCCCGCTAGCGTTCTTTGCCAAGGGCGAGCCGTATCACCTCTGGGGCCTCATCCCGATGCGACGGCACTTCTTGGGCGTGGCCGAACAGGACGACGCCGAATCGGGAACGACCGAGCCCGTCTTCTATCCCCTCGGCGCGGACAAGTACGGGCGCGACATCCTCAGCCGGATCCTCTACGGCTCGCGGATATCGCTGTCCGTCGGGCTGATCGGCGTGGCGTTCATCTTCGTCTTCGGCATGACGATCGGGGGAATCTCGGGGTACGTCGGCGGCGCGGTGGATACGGTCATCCAGCGGATCATCGAGATCATCAACTCGCTGCCGCAGCTGCCGATGTGGCTTGCGCTCGCGGCCGTGTTTCCGAGCGACTGGTCGCCGCTGCGGGTCTACTTCGCCATCACGATCGTCCTGAGCCTGTTCGGCTGGACGCGTCTGGGGCGGGTCGTACGCGGCAAGATCCTCGCGCTCCGCGAGGAGGATTACGCGATGGCCGCTCGGCTGCTCGGGGCGAGCCACCGACGGATCCTTTTCCGGCACCTCTTGCCCGGCTTCACGAGCCACATCATCGTCGCGCTGACGCTGAGCATCCCGGCGATGATCCTGGGCGAGACGTCGCTGAGCTTCCTCGGCCTGGGGCTGCGACCTCCGGTGGTGAGTTGGGGCGTGATGCTCCAGGATTGCATGGACATGCAGGCGGTGAGGTACTACCCGTGGCTACTGCTGCCGGTGCTCTTCATCGTGCTGGCGGTGCTGTGCTTCAACTTCGTCGGCGACGGGCTGCGCGACGCCGCCGATCCGTATTCGGCGCGGTAAGAGGACCGATGGCCTGGTTCGGCGGTTAACGCTGGGGCGCCTCGTTGACTCTGCGAAATGCTGGAGCAAGAATACAAGGAGTTCCGCTTTGCGACGTAGCGGGGGCAAACCGCTGCGGATCGCAGAAGGCGACTGAGGCCTTCGGGAGGTGTGATGTGACCGCAAAGGAGCAGATGAAGGCCGTCATCGACTCCCAGCCCGAGGACGCAACGTATGAGGAGATCCTTCGAGAGCTTGTCTTCCGACGGTCGATCGAGCGAGGCTTGGAGGACGCTCGACAGGGACGCGTCCTTTCCAACGAGGAAGTGGGCCGGCGGATTCGCGCATGGCGGAAATAAGGTGGACCAACGAAGCCGCGACGTGGCTCGAGGATATTCACACGTACATTGCCGAGGATAGCGAGGAAGCGGCGGCTTCTGTCCTTGGCGGAATCTATGAGAAGGCCCAGATCCTCGGTGACTTTCCCCAGATTGGTCATATCTATCAGACAGTGGCCGAGGGCTAGATCCGTGTCCTACTCTACGGTCACTACCGAATTGCCTACCTTTTCAAGCAAGCGGATGACGTAGTCGAAATCCTATGCGTGTTCCATGCGGCATTGGACATACGCCGCTACCTGTAGCCGATGCTCACCCCGTGTGTTGTGTAGTCTCCTCATCGAGCTCGATTTCTGCATCGCCTGAGGGTTAGATCCCGCGTGGGAATCATGCCGCGCCGAGCGAAGAACCACAGGGAAGGCTGCGGGGATGGCCCGGAGGGCCCCCAGGCGTTCATTTCGGTAGCCACGCTTGCCGACAATCCGGTATAAATGGGATTCTGCGGACGGGGGCGCCGACGGCACGAAGACGTCCGAAGCCGCGCAATGCGCCGCGGGCGGATGAAACCGGCGTCGCCAGGACGTGTCTAACAGTAATGGATACCGACGCTTGCAGCGCGGTACAGAGCATGAGGAGCGGAAACGCGGCGTGAGTGAGATCTGGGACATCCTGCGGACCGCCCGGCGAGAGACCGCCGCCGAGGTCGACGACGTCGTGCGGCGCGAGACGGAGACGGTCCTCGAGCTCTTCGACGCC
>CAZKCX010000016.1:0-17000 GCA_964550865.1 uncultured Planctomycetales bacterium | reverse complement strand
AGATCCTGATCCTCGACGACACCCTGTCCTCGGTCGACGCCGAGACCGAGCAGCTCGGTCAGGAAACGATGGACACGGCCGCATCGCGCTGCCGTTCCGACATGCTCGACCATCTCCTCGACGAGCGATTCGTCGGGCACGTCGCGGAGGCTACCGACGCGGACTCGCCGGACCTCCAGGTGCTGGCGTTCGACCTCCGTCATGCGGCCGCTCCGCTGAAGATCGAGCTGCCCGAGCCCTTGCTGGAGATCCGCGTCAGCATGCTGATGCTGGCGGCGGGTGTCGGCTCGCTCTTCGGCATGGCAGTCGCGGCGTGGCTCTGTGTGGTATTGCGGCTGCCCTCGGACGGCGCGGAGACGGCGCGGGCGATCGGCGCGCTCTTTGGCCCGGCCGTCGTGGTGGCGCTTGCCTATTCGCTGACGCGTCACGACCGTCTGCGTAAGGTGCTGCAATGGGGGCTGGGCATCCTGGCCGTCGGCATCGGCGTGACGGAGATCCTGGGCTGGATCAACCCGGCGGGGCAGTTGTGGCGTGTCTTGACGGCACGGTGGCGCGGCCGCACGCTCTGGGTCAAGATCAAGCTCCTGCTGACGTGCGTGGTGCTCATCATCCTGCTGCAGCTCGCCAAGCCGCTTCGCCGGACCAATCGACCGCAGCTCCGCAAGACCGTGGAATCGACGATCCGATCCTGGCTCGTCGCGCAGATCGATCTCCTCACACTGCTCATCGCCTCGCAGGGCCTGGCGCCGCGGCGCGAGCAGGCCGAGGACGTGGCGCCGGTGACGTCGCCCGCGCTGCTGGAATCGCTCACCAAGCTCGCCGGCGCGAGGACCGACTCGGAGCGGTCGGACATCGCCATCGAGGTGATCCAGGCCTGCGAGAACGCCGGGCTGACCTTCGCCACACCGCGCGACGAAGGCGCGTTCGACGAGTCGATGCTGGATGCCTATGACGTCATCGGGCTGATCAGCCCGGGCGATCCGTACCGCGAGCTCGAGCCGCCCGTCCTGCAGGGCGACCGGGTCCTGGTCAAGGGCAAGCTGACGCGCAAGAGGGGCGGGTGATGGCCCAGAGCGGATCGCACCATCTCGGCATCGACTTCGGGACGTCGAACTCGTTCCTCGCGATCAGCTCCGAGGGCGTGCTGAGCCCGAACCCGGTCGAGTTCGGCAACGACGGTTTACGAACGCTGGTGCTCTATCGCGTGGAACCGCCGGACGGGGAGAAGGTGCTCGCCTTCGGCGACCAGGCCGAGCACGAGTGGGGCATGTCCACGCCGTCCGAACGGGCAACGCTTCGCCTGGCGTCGCACTTCAAGCCGGATATCGCCTCGCACGATCCGGCGCCACGGAAGGACGCCGTGGCGTTTCTTCGCTGCGTCGTGGAGGACCTGACGCAGCGCGGGGCCCTGCCGTCCGGCAAGAAGCCGGACCAGATGGACGTCCTGCTCGGCACGCCCGCCAGGACGCTCAACGGCTTCGACGAGACGCTACGGGACATCGCCGCCGAGGCGGGGTTGGGCCGCGTCGAGCTGGTCAAGGAGCCGATCGGCGCGCTGGTCGGCCACCTGTCCCGCAAGGAGTTCTCCGTGGCCGACGCCCGGAGCGGGCTGATGGTCATCGACTTCGGCGGCGGGACGTGCGACGTGGCCTACGTGCTGCGTCTGGAGGTCCGCGCGGCCTGGGGGGATCCGATCCTCGGCGGTCGGCTCTTCGACGACCTGTTCTTCCGCTGGTTCTGTGACGTGAACCCCGACGCGGCGGCCGCGATGGCCGAGCAGGCCGACACGTACTACGTCCATTGGATCAAGTGCCGCGAGATGAAGGAGCGCTTCAGCGAGACGATGGCGCGGGACCGCGGCGCCAGGTTCCGGTTCGCCATCCCGCCGTACGGTCGGCTGATCGATGCGACGTGGGAGGCGTTCGTCGAACGGGCGAGGCGGTACACCCCGAGCGAGGAGTTTCGCGCGCTGTTGGCGGCGTTCGGTCCGGACTACGCCGCGCTGGCCCGTGACGAGCCGATCGATCTGCTGGCGTGGGTCCGCGACGTGATGATCCGCGGCGTGGGCGAGGACGGCATTCGCCTCGGCGAGATCAGCTACGTGATCCTGACCGGCGGCAGCAGCGCCTGGCCCTTCGTCCGCGAGATGGTGGCCGAGTCGCTCAACATCCCGGCCGAACGGATTCTGTCGTCACCCAGTCCGCGCCGCGCGATCGGCGAGGGGATCGCATTGCTGCCCGTCCTCAAGCGGATGCACGAGCAGTCCGTCGCGGAGATCCGTTCGGAAGCCCCGGGCAAGGTGTACGAGATCCTCTCGGAGGTGCGGAAGCTGATCGACGCTTTCCTGCAAGAGATGGCGTCGGAGTTGGCGGCGCGATTCGTGACGGAGATCGAGCCGGCGCTGGCGGACTTTCGCAAGTCCGGCGGGCGGCTGCGGGACCTGGAGATGCGCATCACCGAGCAGACGCCGGCCATCGAGCGGCGGGCCGAGGCGCTGATCGCCGAGCGGTCGGGCGAGCTGGCGGCCAAGATCGATCAGCGCGTCACGGGCATCCTCCTGCCGTGGTTCGAGTCGAAGCAGATTCACTGGACGCCGGAGAAGGTGCGGTGGGCCCAGGAGGGCCGCGTGTCGATGCAGCAGCTCGAGGTGCCCGTCGACAACGTCTACCTGACGGGCTTGACGACGATCACCTCGGCGGTATCGGCCCTCGTGATGGGTTCGCTCTTCGGCGGGGCGGGAACGGCCCTGGTCGCGGCGGGCCCGGGCGGCTGGATCGCCGGGGCGGTGACGGGGGCGGTTCTGGCCGTCGTGTTCGCCCGGGGCGGACGCGGCTATCTGGTCCGTGTGACGCAATCGATCCCGATCCCAGCCAAGCTCAGCGGGCTTGCCCTTCGCCGGGTCCGGCACGAGAAGATCAAGGAGGACCTGGAGCAGCGGCTGCTCGAGGCGTTCCGGCCGCTGGTGCAGACCAAGGAGACGGCCCTCCGCAGCCAGGTGAGCGACATCGTCCAGGCGCAAATCGACGCCGTCGGCGCGCTGGATCATCTCTAGTGTTCTGTCGCAACTCATTCGTGTTCTGTCGCAACTCATTCGATGTACGTCCAGCCGATGGGTGGCCCACCTCTTCAGGGCCTGTCGATTTAATCGGTGTCGCGTCGAAAACAAAGGAGTTATGAACGAGGCTTCGAACGTAAGTCCTTGTTTTGCGTTCCGAACAGCATCGCTTTCCGAATAAGTCGACACCCCCTTCAGAGGTGGGGGACACGAATTCGACCGGAGATTCGCGTCCCCATCGCGCGAGCGATGGACCCCCACGGCTCCCTCGACAGGGCTCCCGTCGGTCTGAGCCTCAGAGTCGAAGACAGGGTCGAAGACGGGACAAGCAAAGCCATGGGCCACCCACCCATCAGCTAACGAGCGACAGAACACGAGGAGGGACCGGGAGACCGGTGGCCAACCTGCGCGGCACTTCAGCCCGAAGGCCCGCGCGAAGTCGTGATCACTTCCCTGGCCGCCGGAAGCGGACGGCCGAGACGTCCTTCACCTCCAAGACCACACGATCACCCTTTGTGTTGCATCCGAACAGGAGTCTGGCGATCGCAGCCAGGTCCAGGCGATTGTTCTCGTCGGGCCTGGACCACTCCCCGTAACGGGCCTGGGAGAACTGGAAGACCGCGCGTCGCCATTCCGCGCTCGGCCCGTATTCGCCCGTCATGAGGTAGGCCGATCCGCCGGTCTCCACGAGCTGAAGCCGCACGGCGGTCTTCTTGTCCTCGGCGGTACAGCGATAGGTGACGGCGATGCCGTCGAAGCGGGAAAGGTCCCTCGGATCGGGGAACGACAGGATCGGATACGCCCAACGGTCGCAGCGGCCGTCAAAGCGGATTTCAAACTGGGTAACGTCCCCCTGCCTGGAGACTACCTTCATCGTGCCGCACCGCGGGACGTTGGCCTGCCAGGTCGGGACCAGCTTCGGGTACAGGCTCTTGCTCTCGGCAGACGGGAGCTTCGTCGCATCGCCGATGAAGGCCGACAGCGACGGGGCGATTGCCTCGCCGTCCGCGGTACCCGTGACTCGCGCGACCTGTTCGGTCAGGCCGACGTCCGAAGGACGAATCGTAACGGGCAGAAGCTCTCGGCCCATCGGCCCGAGCGTTCCTTCCCATGCAGGCGGCTCCCTTCGCCAGTCGTCGGGGGCTTCGATCTTCAGGGCGACCTTCCTCGCTCGGGTTTCATCGAAGTTGCAGACCTCGATCTCGTAGTCGATCCGCGTCTGTGGGCCGATGAGGTAGTGATCCCGTCCTTTGTTGATGCCCAAGCCCTTGGCGTAGCCGCGGACGACGATCTTGCATGGCTCGTTGGCGGGGCGCTTTCCCCGCGAACGCGGTGTGCCCGAAAGCTCCGTCAGGCGGGCGCGATCCAGGCCAAGGACGTATCGCGCTTCCGGACCGATCTTCATGCGAAGCGTGCCGCCACTCGTCGTATGCTTCGAGACGCGGCCAAGAAGGGCCACGATTTCGACGGCCTCGGCGCCCACGGGTACGGTAACGGGTTGTTCCTTTTGCGACCAAATGCATGCGACGGTTGATTCGCCGGTATCGAAGACGTGCGCGTCGACATCCGCGCCGAGATCGAGTGCGCCGAGGTAACGGGCCTCGCCGAGCACGCGGACGGCCGTCGCGAGGGCAAGCACCGCCGGTCGCGGCGAGAGGTCCGGATGGAGCAGGCCGAACTGAATGCCACGCTCCAGATAGTGGGGGAAGACGAAGACGAAGTGTCGATCCACGCCGCAGGCCAGCGACATGACGACGGACTTGGGGACGTACTCGGCCTGTCGCTTCCGGTCGGCCGCCGTAAGACGCCCCTCGGGCGTGTGGCGAAGGCGGATCCCCGCTTCCGTCAACCAGACCGGACGATCTTGCACGCCGTGTCGCGCGGCGACTTCAAGATACTGACCGATGACGCGGGTGTAGTCCTTCGGCCGCGAGTAGGTGTGGACGTTGTAGACCTCGAAGTAGTCCTGCGCTCCGGATCCGAGGAGACGGTCGGCGAACGGCGACGGCCCGCGACACAGCGAGCCGAGCAAGACCGTTGCCCGCGGGTTGCCCGCCCGAATGCCCAGATACGCCGCCTTGTGCAGCCCGGCGAATCGGTCCGACAGGTCCGGCCAGAAGCCGATGTCCGGCTCGTTCCAGACCTCCCAGGCTTGGATCTGTTCGGAGTAGTGCCGGGACGCCGTCTTGGTAAAGCGATAGACGTCGCGGAGATCGTCGGGGTTTCGTGTGTCGGCCTTGTTCTTGCCCGGGCGGGACCAGCCGGGGGAGTCGTGGAAGATCTGGTAGACGTGGATGCCCTCGGCATGCATCGCTTGCGCGACGGCATCGTACTTGCCCCAGCGAAACTCGCCTCTCCTCGGCTCGACCTGCCCCCAACTAAGACGTTCGCGAACCCAGGCAATGCCCATCCGCCGCAGGATCCGGGCGATCTCGGACCAACGCCTCTTGTGCTCGAGCCAGGCGGTCGCTCCGTCGACGTTGATCCGGCCCGCCCGGCTCGCTCTTGGCCGCGAGACGACGCCGAAGGGCGTGACGACGTCTTTGCCTTGGTACGTGAGATGCAGCTCGTAGTATCCGCAGAGAAGCTTGCCGAGCCGGATCGCGTTCGACGTGGCATCGCCCCCCGTCATCGTCTTCCCGCCGTAGTCGAGGACGCGATAGCCCTCGACGGCCCCCGCGAGCTTGAACACCACCGCCTCGTCGGCGAAGAACAGGTGTCCCGGCACATCGCTCGTGGCGATGGGCCTCGCGGCTTCGGCCAAGGCGGCCTGCGCCGGCAAGAGCAGGCCTACGACCAGAAGCGATCGGCGCGTCACGGTTCGCATCGGTACTCCCTCGAAGATACGCGGGCCTTCGGAGGCCATCTCGCGTGGACCGGACGGCCCGCCCGCGCCGCGGAAAGGCCGAAGGCGTCGTAGAACCAGCCATCGCGAATATACCGAGGTTCGGTGCGAGGCGACAAGAAGCCACACCATCGGCGGATTCCCCGCCGCTGCCCTCCTGGGTCGGTCGTTTATCGGAACCCGTCGTTCCGGGCGAGCAGAGCCGTCGGCGGGACGGCTCGCCTGCGCTCACGGATTTCGCTAGAATCCCCTCGACGACGCTTCAGGAGCCGTTCGCGTCGGGTCGATAGGATCTGCGCCGCGCGCGGCGCGTCGAGAATCCGTTCGTCACGTGCCGAATCCCACCGTGGAAACTCGTGCCACGAGGCGATTGCCGCCAAGAGGAAACGCGAACCGATGGAATTCCCTCCCCCCCTGAAGCTGAGGAGCTACGCGGGGCTCTTCCTGGTGACGCTCGCCACCATGATGTACGAGATCCTGCTCACGCGGATCTTCAGCGTGACGATGTGGTACCACTTCGCGTTCATGGCGATCTCGGTGGCGATGTTCGGCATGACGGTGGGGGCGTTGATCGTCTACCTCCGCCCAAGGACGTTTCTGCCGGCTCGGGCGCACGAGCAGATGGCCTGGAGCGCCTTCCTGTTCTCGCTCACGACCGTCGTGAGCTTCCTCATTCACCTGCAGATTCCCTTCTACACGGATCATCGCGCCTTCGCGCCCCTGAATCTCCTGCGGCTCTTCGTGACGTACACCGTCATTAGCGTTCCGTTCGTGTTCAGCGGCATCGCCGTGTGCATCGCGCTGACGCGATTCCCGCGCTCCGTGGGAAAGCTCTATGCCGCCGACCTGATCGGAGCCGCGTTTGCCTGTATCGCGATCATTTACGCGCTGTCCATCACGGACGGTCCGACGGCGGTGTTCGTCGTGGCTTGCTTCGCGGCGGCCGGGGCATTGGCCTTCGCCACCACGACTTCCGGGACGAAGCTTCGGCTCGGCTCGGCCGTGCTGTTCGTGCTGCTGGCCGTCGCGTCGGTCGGACACACCGTTCTTGTGCGAGAGCAGCGTCCGCTCGTGAAGCTCCTCTACGTCAAGAGCGTTCCGGACAAGATGCGCCTGTACACGAAGTGGAATGCGTTCTCCCGCATCTCCGTCGGCGGCGATCCCTCGCGGGCGACTCCGCCCTTCGGGTGGGGGCTCAGCAAGACGTACCCGCGAAAGGAACGTCGTGTTCGACAGCTCGGCATGGTGATCGATGCGACCGCGATGACCGTCATGACCGCCTATGACGGCACCCCCAAGAACCTGGGACACCTCCGATACGACGTGACCAACATCGCCCACTACCTGCGGCCGGACGCGAAGGTGCTGATCGTCGGCGCCGGCGGCGGCCGGGACGTGCTCTCCGCGCTGCTCTTCGATCAGAAGGAGATCATCGGCATCGAGTACAACGAGGCCATCCTCGAGGTCGTCAACGAGCGTTTCGGCGACTTCACCGGGCATCTCGATGAGCATCCGAAGGTCACATTCGTGAATGACGAAGCCCGCAGCTACATCGCACGCAAGGACGACCGGTACGACATCCTGCAGGTCTCGCTGATCGACACCTGGGCGGCGACGGCCGCCGGCGCGTTCGCGCTGACCGAAAACAGCCTCTATACGGTCGAAGCCTGGACGCTATTCCTGGAGCGCCTGACCCCGCGCGGCGTGCTGACGTTTTCCCGATGGTATCTGCCTTCCCGCCCCGGGGAGATGTACCGAGTCGCCGCATTGGCGACCGCCGCGCTCAAGCGTATCGGCGTGGAGAACCCGCGTGAGCACGTCATGATCGTGCGGCACGTGAAGGAGCGCAGGGCCCTCCAACAACCGCATGGTGTCGGGACGATCCTGGTCAGCGGGGAACCCTTCACGCAGAGCGACATCAACCGTGTGCGGCAGGTGGCCGACCGGATGCAATTCGACGTCGTCCTGAGCCCCGAGCGCGCAATCGAGGAGAAGTTCGATCGCATCCTCGGGGCGGAAGACCTGCGCGAGGTGGCGAAGGACTTCGTCGTCAATATCACGCCTCCGACGGACGACAGCCCCTTCTTCTTCCAAATGCTCCGGTTGAAGGATGCGTTGAACTTCAGCCTCATGAACGAAGGGGCCCTGCGGTTCAACACGCGGGCCATCTACGTCCTCGGGCTGCTCTTGCTGGTGGTGATCGTCCTGACGGTGCTTTGCGTCGTGGTGCCACTCCTCCTGACGGCGGATCGATCGGTCCTCCGTGGGGCGCTGCCGTTCCTGCTGTACTTCACTGGGATCGGTTTCGGTTTCTTGCTTGTTGAGCTGTCTCAGCTTCAGCGGCTGATCATCTTCCTCGGTCATCCGACCTACAGCCTGTCCGTGGTCCTGTTCTCCCTGCTCCTTGCCGGGGGATGCGGCAGCTATGTGACGCAGGTCGTCAGCGGGGGGCAAACGAGCCGACCGCCCATCATCTGCCTGCTGGCGTTGCTGGCCGCACTGGCGTCGTTCGGTCTGCTGACGCCCTATGTCATCGACACCTTCCAGTCTTCGGAGACGACCGTCCGGATCCTCGTGGCCGTGGCGATCCTGCTGCCGTTGGGGTTCTTCATGGGGATGGCGTTTCCGCTCGGCATGCGACTGGCGGCTGCCGTTTCCGAACGGCTGACGCCGTGGCTGTGGGGCGTCAACGGCGCGACGTCGGTGTGCGCCTCGGTCGTGGCGGTGGCGATCGCGCTGGCCTCGGGGATCTCCTCGGCCTACTGGGTGGGCGTCGCCTTCTACGTCCTGTCCTTCTTGGCGTACCTGCGAGCCACACAACGCTTCGTCTGAGGGGCACTCGTATCGACGGGACGCTCCTCTTCCGCGTACGGACGCCTCGAGGCAGGCGGCCCGGAACCGACGACACGTCCCAGGGCCGATAACGCAACGCCGGCAACCGATAAGACGTGCGTTGTCACGCGATGTCGCTGAACTACCCAGCCCGACGTGCCGATAGGATACTCCGGTGAGAGCACACCTGATGAAGCTTTGTCGGTGACACCATGGACCACTCGCCCGGGGGACTTGCGAAGGCGGCATTCGTCGCAGCAGCCATCCTCATCTTCAAGACGGCCTGTATTTCCGGAACCCCGCCGAGCGGGGCGACGGGCAACGTTGCGACGCCGACGGACAAGATCGCCGAGCCCGAGTCCGATAACGCGACGTTCTCCGGGGGCAACGGCACCGGTGGCCGTGAGGCCCCTATCGTCGCCGTCCACGAGCGGCAAGACCCCAACCGCAGCCATGCCCGTAGCGGCACCAGAGACGGAATCCACGGTCATGACCCGCAGGCAAAGGTCCTGCCGCGTCGTCGCCGGTGAATGGCCCCACGGCGGCACTCACGGTGCGGGACGCGACGAGATCGGACCTTCGACCTTGCCCGGTAGCCTCACCGGGGATGTCCACCCCACCCTCCTCTCCCCCTACCGCCGCCCGGCGTAGGGCACCGCGGAGGGTCCGGGACCGAGCTTCGAGCTGCCCCTTTCGCATAGAGACAGTGGATCCCCGCGACATCCAACGACCGGACGCGCTACGCCTCTGTGCGTGGGATCACGGATTGGCCCATCCTTTGCGATGGCGTCGGTCCATCCTCGCTGCAATCAGGCATGCACGGAAACGGGAGACGGACGTCCTGGGAGGAACGCATGCAATCATTTCTTGACGCCTGGGCACGCTCGACGCTGACCACCCTGGGATTCTTCTGGATGGCCCTGTGGGCGTTCATCCTCGGCTATACCATCAGCGGGATGATCCAGGTGTTCGTCACCCGCGAGCGCATGAAGCGGACGATGGGCGAGGCGGATACCGGCAGCGTCGCGCTGGCGACGTTCTTCGGTTTCATCTCCAGCTCGTGCAGCTTCGCCGCGTTCGCCTCGGCCAAGGCATTGTTCAAGAAGGGCGCGGGACTCATTCCATCGCTGGCGTTCCTGCTGGCCAGCACGAACCTCGTCATCGAGTTGGGCATCGTGATCGCCGTCTTCCTGAGCTGGCAGTTTGTCGTCGGCGAGTACGTCGGCGGGATCTTGCTCATTCTCGTGATGTGGCTGATCGTCCGGCTGACCTACCCCGAGGAGATGATCGTGTCCGCCCGCCGACGACTCCGCGAGGAGGAAGGGGAGGAGACGGGTGAGGTCCCCGACTGGCGAGAACGCGTCTTCAGCCTGGACGGGTGGCGGCGGGTGGCCAAGCGCTACTTCATGGAATGGAAGATGGTGTGGAAGGACGTTACCTTCGGCTTGAACGTCGTCTTCCTGGGCGTCACCGCCGGATTCGCCTGGTTGGCGTTCGGGCCGAAGCGTGGAGGAAACCAGGAGCACGAGGATGATAGTGGCCATGGAGGTCATCACCACGGCGGCGGTCGCGACTGGATGCAGGGCTTCCTCACCATCCTCGCCACGGCCAGCTTGATCTGGCTCGCCGGCGGCGTGCTCCACTGGCTCGTAGGATGAAACGTGACAGCACACTCCGCCGATGCGGGGTGGAGTGGGTGACAAGTCAGCTGAGCGTTCCCCCAACTGACAGCCGTCCGGAACCGGAGTTCGGGCACTCGTTCCCTGAAGCCTCAAGCCTGTAGTCTGAGGCCCGTGGTCTGAAGTCTGTCCCCAGTTCTTGACGCCCGTGGCCGTGCCCTTTCGACGGGTGGCCCATCGCTTCAGCGGTGGGGAACACGAATTCGGAGGACGAAAGCCTGCAGCCTGAGGTCGGAAGCCCGACGCCTGTTCCTTGTTCTTGACGCCAGTGGCCGTGCCCTTCGACAATGGCCCCATCATGAAGGTTGACCGCTTCTCGCCGTCGATGACCGTCGAGCTCAAGGCCGCGTACAACGCGGCGGTGAAGGGCGTGCCGCACTGCTATCCGGTCGGCGTCGAGGAGATCGCCGGCGCGCTCGAGGCGGCCCGCAGCGAGGGCTCGAGCAGCGAGCGGATCCACGGCGAGATGGCCTATGTCGCTCGGGAGGGGATGGACCTCACAGGCTTCATCCACGTCGGCATCGGGAAGGGGATGGAGGGCAAGGATCCGGAGCGCGGCGTGATCCGATTCCTCAGCTACCGACGTGGTCACCGTGCGGCCGGGCAAGCGCTGCTCGAGGCGGGCGAGGCGTATCTCCGCGACAGGGGAATGGCGCGCGTCGAGGCCTTCCAGTGCGAGTATCGCTACCCCTTCTACCAGCTCTATTGGTCGTGCCTGTCGGACCGGCTCGATCATGTCCGGGGGCTGCTCGGCATCAACGGGTACAAGGCCATCAAGGGCGAGGTCTTCTTCCACTGGAGCGAGCTTGACCCGGTCGCCCCCGACCTGACTGACGACGGCGTGGAGGTCTCCGTGGCATGGGAGAAGGGCCGCGGCGCCCGCGGAAACGTCGTCGTCTTCGCCTACCGGGACAAGGTCGAGGTCGGCAAGTGCTCGTGCCAGTCGGTCGGCGAGTACTCGCGACACAAGGACGCCCAAGACTGGGCGTTTGTCAACTCGCTGAACGTCGCCGACGCCGAGCAGGGCAGCGGCCTCGGCAAGGTCCTCTTGCTTCGCGGCCTGGCCGAGATGCGCGGGGCCGGCTACCGCCACGCCGTGATCAGCGCGAATCCGGACAACCACCGGGCCGTCCTCTTCTACGGCAACTGCGGCTTCAAGGCCGTCGACTGGACGTACTCCTTCTACCGCGACCTGGACTGAGTCTCGGCTCGTTCGCTCGAGCGCAGGCACCTCAATAGTCTCCGCCTTCCTCCTTGCCCAACAGCGCTAAATTCTTGGCCTTTTTCTTGCCCGCCCTGGATTCCTGGTGTATATTCCTAACGGCTAAGTTTTTGGCCTTTTGCCCAAGCCGAGGTGCAGAAGCCCCAAGGAGGCCCCACCCGACATGGATGATCGATCCGACCAGACCCTGAGCCGGCGCGAACGGCAGATCATGAACGTGGTCTATGCTCGAGGCGAGGCGACAGCGACCGATGTTCTCGAGGACATGCCCGACCCGCCGACGCGAACGGCCGTGCGGACGCTCCTGCGCATCCTTGAGGACAAGGGTCATCTGAAGCACAAGAGGCGCGGCCGGGAGTACGTCTACACTCCCACGCGAACGCGGTCCCGCGTCGCGCGCTCGGCCCTGCGGCAATTGCTGGAGACCTTCTTTGGCGGATCGCTGGAAGAGGCTGTCGCCTTCCATCTGTCCGATCCGAACGCCGAACTGAACGACGAGGAACTCAAGCGCCTGGCCGCACTCATCCGCCAGGCCCGCAAGCAGGGAGACTGACCATGACCTTCCTCCCCGATGAAACGTGGCTGTCTGTCGTCGGCGTACGTGGACTCGAGATCCTGATCGATTCGGCGGTCAAGGCAACGGTCCTTTTGGGCCTGGCCGTGGGAGGCTCGATGCTCCTGCGCCGAGCATCCGCCGCGGCGAGACACCTCGTCCTGCTGATGGGCCTTGCGGCGGCCGCGCTGCTGCCCGCGATGAGCATTGCCCTGCCCCAATGGCATGTCTTGCCGAGCTGGTTCGATTGGGGCGGGGGCACCGGGCAATCAGACGAGGCATTCGAGGCGTCCGCACAAGCGCAGCCCCTACCGGCCCCGACCACCGAGGTCCCCACGGCCCGGAGGGTTCCTGAGGCGGTTCGGCCCGCGCCGGAGGCGCCGCTCGCCGCGCGAGACGCCCTCGCTGCAACCGAGGCCGCACCGCCGATGGCGAGGACTACGCCCCAGGTCACTCCAACGCCATCGCCCGGAATCTCCGACAAGCGGTCGATGGCCGACGTTTCGATCCTGGTCCTCTGCATCTGGGCGCTCGGAGCGCTGTGCGTCGCGGTGCGAGCCCTTCTCGGAGCGATGCGGGTCCGACGCATCGGACGCACCGCACAAAAGACCACGGACCCGTCGTGGTTGACCCTCCTGCGACAGACACGCGAAGAGCTCGGGACAGCATCCCACGTCGATCTCCTCATCCACCCCACGCATAGGATGCCCATGGTCTGGGGACTCCGCCGGCCCAAGATCCTGCTACCGGCCGATGCCCTCACCTGGGCGCACGAGCGACGGCGTGCGGTGCTGCTCCACGAGCTTGCCCACATCCGGCGCGGCGACCTCGTCTCGCTCCTCCTTTCGCAGATCGCCTGCGCGCTGCACTGGTTCAACCCGCTCGTGTGGATCGCGTCGCGCCGCATGATCAGCGAATCCGAGCGGGCCTGCGACGACTTGGCCCTCGCGGCGGACACCCGAACCGACGACTACGCCCAACACATCTTGGAGGTCGCCACCGGCGCCGTCGGCGAGACGCGTCCCCTGATCCAGTCGGCCGTCGCCATCGCCATGGCGCGTCCTTCGCACCTGGAGGGTCGCCTGTTGGCTGTCCTGGACGCCGCCCGCAATCGACGCCCGCTGAGCCGCGCCGTCACCGTGACCGGCATCGCCGCGACACTGAGCATTCTTGTTCCGCTGGCGATGAGCCAACCGGCCGCCCACGCCGTGCCCAAGGCCGGTAAGAACCCAGACTCCTTCGTTAGAAAGCTGCCGGGCGGTGTCACCGTCGAGTTGCTTGGTCTCTGCGAGTACCCGACCCCGGCCGAGCGCTGGTGGCGGCCGGACGGCACCGTTCTCGAGCAGGCCCCATTCCACAAGACTGGTGCGAAGCTGACGCTCGCCGACGGACTGACGGCGTACGAGTTCGCCGCCCGCGTCGTCGGGCCCAAAAGCCCGAGCATCCGCTGGTCCGTGAGTCCTTGCCAAAACGCCACCAACACAGGACATCCCAAAGACGCTACCGGCAAGCGCCTGCCCGACATCTGGGCCTACTCGGCAACCATGCGTTCCGAGCTGAAAGAATGCCGGGTTCGGGTCGGCATTGCCACCGGCGAGTGGGAAACGATCGCAGAACATCCGGTGGTGGGCACTGTGGAGAGTGCCGTAGGCACGCAGAAGGGGGGCGTAACGTTCCACACGCCGTACTTCGACGAGAAGACGGGGCACACGATCGTCAACGTGGGACACACGTTCCTGGATCTCGACACTCGTCTGGTCGCCATCGACAAGCAAGGCAAGCTGCACTCGCCGTTCAGCACGACCGGCACGGGCGTGACCGGTATGGTGTCCCGGGCATACAAGTTCCGCCTGCGCCTCTCGAACATCGAGGAGTTCCGCTTCCAAACCCGCGAGTACGAGTACGCGGATTTCGGACGCGTGTCACTGAAGACCGAAAAGGGGCCCAACGGATCGGCCAGGGGAGGCAACGGTGATGGGGCGAGCGTTACACGACCGTCCTTGCCCAAGAACCTGACCGAAGGCCAGCGTCTCTACGCCGAATGGACGTGGAAGACTCGGCAAGAGGTCTT
Organism: uncultured Planctomycetales bacterium; assembly: GCA_964550865.1. Lineage (GTDB taxonomy): Bacteria > Planctomycetota > Phycisphaerae > UBA1845 > JAFGLZ01 > JAFGLZ01. Next base: position 2,743 of record CAZKCX010000016.1, on the reverse strand, counting down.
CGTCGACCCTCGCCTCGCGGGAGATCCTTCCCCGGAGAAACGGGCCGAGGTCGAGCAAGCGTGCCTCCGAGACCTCCGCGCCCCCAAGACAGACGCCTACTACCGCGCGATTTGTACCCTGGGAACCCTGCGCAGCGCAAAGGCGCTGAAGCCGTTGCACAAGATCGCTGCCGAACGACGCGAGAAGGACAACCGTGATCGGTGGATGGCTGTCCGCTCGCTCGGCCTCATCGGCGATAAGTCCGTCGTCCCCGATCTGATCCACCTGCTCTACCACTACAACCAGAACACCCGCTTCTGGGCGCAGATCTCGCTCGTCCGCCTGACGGGGAAGAACTTCGAACGTGACTGGCGGAAGTGGGGCCAGTGGTGGAACGAGCAGAACCGCCAACCCGAGTTCGATCCCAAGCCGATCACGTGGACCCAGCGCAAAGACTGGGCGGATCCCAAGAAGCAAGAGGAACTTGATCGGGCGGCCATCGTGCGGCTCAAGCAGCAGAAGAGCACCGCCAAGGCCCGTCGGAGCCATGGTTCTCGACGTCGTTCGCGAAGGGCGGGCGGGAGCGTTCCGCAAATCGTCTCCACCTCACCGCCAAACGGGGCTACGGACGTCGATCCGTCCATCACGGAAATCACCGTGACGTTCGACCGCGACATGGGAATGGGGTTCTCCTGGACCGGCGGCGGGCCGACGTTCCCGAAGGTCCCCGCCGGCAAGAAGCCGCAGTGGACCGAGGACGGTAAGACCTGTGTCCTGCCCGTGGAGCTCAAGCCGGACAGCTTCTATATGCTGGGCTTGAACAGCCCCTCGCACAAGAACTTCCAGAGCGAAGGCGGCGTGCCGCTCGATCCCGTCCTCTACACCTTCCGAACGGCCAAGGAGTAGTCGCGTTGGTCCGTCCCTCCTCGGCCGCCATCCCGTGACACCACTGCCCGCCCCGGGCTTGGCGGCGGTTCGTCGTGGCAAGCTCGGCTCTGATCCCCTGGCGGCACCGACCAGCCTGAACGGATGACTCGGTCAAAGGGAAGCGCGGCGTTGGTCGCGGATGCTATCTCCCTGGAGCCGGGCAACTTCCTATGTACACAAACAAAATTCACAGGCCGATCCAGACGCGATATCAGCAATAAACCTCTATAAACAAAGTGTTTACGCAATCCTCCGCTACGGCCGCCCGTTTTCTCATTGCAAAATTCCTTCGTATGCGATATACTGCTTGCCTTTGGCCAGGATGCCAGTGGAGGAAGTCGGTACCAAGATGACTGTCGATATGGCCCAGTTGGTGGCGGTGGCGCTGCGTCGGATCAACCATGCGGTGGATCTGCGTTCTCGCTTTCTCATGATGCGGCACGGCGTGAGTGCCCCGCAGCTGGCGACCTTGCAGGAGCTCTCCAGACGGTCGAGCCTCTCGATCGGGGAGCTCACCAGGGCCGTCCACTTGAGCCAGTCCACCATGACGGGGATCTTGGATCGGCTGGAACGGCGCGGACTGGTTCGCCGAGAACGAAGCCCGGAGGACAAGCGGCGCAGTCATGTACGGCTAACGGAGGCAGGAGACCGGCTCCTGGCCGAGGCGCCTCCGTTGCTGCATGAGGAGTTCATTCGGCGGTTCAACAACCTTGCTGACTGGGAACAGACCCAGATTCTTTCCACGCTCCAGCGTGTGGTCTCGATGATGGAACCCCATGGGATCGAGCCCACCGTCGACCTGGCGGAGGAGTCCGCCGGGTTGCCGACGGAGCAACCCCAAGCCCTCCTGGACTAGGAGTTGCCGGAAGGGAGCATCCAATCGACGGGGGGAACCGTCGGGGAGGCTTTCTCGGCTTCTGTGGAAGCCGATCGATGTTCGCCGTCATGGCGGACTGGGAACGCGTGGGAGAAAGGGTCCTGCCGAGGGATGCGGCGGTGTTCGGGGCCAGGCAAGCCGGACGTCCATAGCCGCCATAACGAACGCATCCGGTCGTCGTGCGGTCCGGTTGCACCAGGGAGAGACTCGTGAAGACAGACAAACAACGCGAAGGCATCGTCGTTCGACCGGAGTGTCGGCTCTCGGAGGATCAAATACGCCTGATCGACGGGGTGTCCCGCGACCTCCTCCAAGACCCGGGACTGCTGTGCTACAACCCCGAGGCCACCGAGTTGTTCAAACAGGCCGGCGCGAAGATCGAGGACGGACCCAAGTGCGCCCGCATTCGCGTGCCGGGGAAGCTGCTGGATCAGACCATCGAGAGCGCGCCGTCGAAGATCGTGCTGGGCGCGCGGGAGCCGGACAACCGGCTCATCCTCGACGCGCATGAGCCGCGCGTCCGGTTCGTCAGCGGCTCGGAAACGAACATCTGGCTGAAGGTCGACTACGACGGGGACCATCCCACGTTTACGCGGGAGCCGGGCAGCATCGAGAAGCTCTGCACGGCCGCACATCTGTCCGAGAACCTCGACAACCTCGACAGCTTCATCCGCTGCGTCAACATCCAAGACAAGGCCGTCACGGAGGGGAACAAGGACGTCAACAAGTTCCTCGCGAGCCTGAACAACATCACCAAGCATGTGATGGCGGGGCTGACGAGCCTGGATGCGCTCGACGACGTGGTCAAGCTGGGACAGATGCTGGCGGGCGGCGGCGCGGAGGCCTTCGAGAAGAACCCCGTGCTGAGCTTCATCACGTGCGTGATCAAGAGCCCGTTCCAGGTCGTGGAAGACACCGCGACCAAGCTCATCGCGATCGCCAAGGCCCGCGTGCCGGTC
>CAZKCX010000015.1:0-22931 GCA_964550865.1 uncultured Planctomycetales bacterium | reverse complement strand
ACAAGCTGGGCGAGTTCGCTCCGACGCGCCTGTACCGCGGCCACGCCGGCGGGAGACGAAGGTAGTCGTCCCGGTGTAGGGAGAGTCGTCAATGCCTTGGACAGCGAAACACCGGTATGCACGGATCAGTCCGCGGAAGGCTCGGTTGGTGGCCGACCTGATTCGCGGCCGTCACGTGGAGGAGGCCCTGGAGGTCTTGGACTTCACGAAGAAGCGGGCCAGCGGAATGGTCAAGAAGGTGCTGCGTTCGGCGATCGCCAACGCGGACGAGCAAGAAGTGGACGTGACCTCTCTCTACGTCAATGAGGTCCGCGTGGACGAAGGGCCGCACATCAAGCGGTGGAGGCCCAAGGATCGGGGCCGCGCCCATCCCTACGTGCACCGGACCAGCCATATCGTCGTGGCGGTCGAGGAGATGCGGTAAGCGTTACGGGCTGCACGGTACGGCAGCCGGGAGAGTCGGCTTTGGGTCAGAAGGTAAATCCAATCGGGTTCCGGACGGGCATCACCGAGGGATGGCAGGCCCGGTGGTACGCCCCGAAGGCCGCCTACGGAGAGTTCCTGGTCGAGGACCAGCTGTTGCGCAGCTTCATCGACCGCGAGTTGAACCGCAGGCCGCCGTCGGCACAGATCTCCAAGGTCGAGATCGAGCGAACGCGGAACGAGGTAAAGGTCTACATCCACACCGCCCGGCCCGGCATGGTCATCGGGGCGCGCGGTGCGGACATTGAGAAGCTTCAGGGGCAGCTGGAGGACCTCATCGATCGCAAGGTCGAGGTCAGCGTGATCGAGATCAAGCAGCCCGATCTGGATGCCCGCCTCGTGGCCGAGGGGATCGCCGAGCAGCTCAAGAAGCGATCGAGCTTCCGCCGTACCATGAAGCAACGCTGCGAGGCCACGATGGCCGCAGGGGCCAAGGGCGTCAAGATCATCTGCAAGGGACGGCTCGGTGGGGCCGAGATGGCCAGGAGCGAGCGCCAGGTGATGGGCTCGATTCCGCTTCAAACGTTGCAGGCGCACGTGGACTACGGCTACGCCGTGAGTCGGACCACCTACGGCACGATCGGTGTCCGGGTGTGGATCTATTCCGGCATGTACGGCGAGGAGCCGGTGGCCGAGGAGGCGCCCAGCGGGCGCCGCGGGCCGCGAAGAGGCAAACGGTAGCAGCGATCCGAGGCTACGCCGCGGGCGGGGCCCGGAAGCGATACGAGACCAGGAGCGAATGGCATGCCACTGATGCCGAAACGCGTCAAGTTCCGTAAGCAGCAGCGCGGACGCATCCGCGGCAAGGCCCAAAAGGGCAATACCGTCGCGTTTGGTGATTTCGGGCTCCAGGTGCTGGAGAACGGGTGGATTACCGCAGCGCAGATCGAGGCCGGACGGGTCGCCGCGACGCACTTCCTGCATCGTGAAGGCCGCGTCTATATCCGCATCTTCCCGGACAAGCCCGTCTCCTCCAAACCGCTCGAGGTGCGGATGGGCAAGGGCAAGGGCGAGCCGGAATTCTGGGTGGCCCGCGTCAAGGAAGGAACGATCGCCTACGAGCTGGGCGGCATCGAGGAAGACGTGGCACGGCAAGCGTTGGCGCGCGTCGCGGCGAAGCTGCCGTTTCGGAGTCGCATGGTGACCCGTCAACGCGGGTACTAGCAGGAGGACGGGGACGTGAAGATCGGAGAGATTCGCGAACTGTCGACGGAAGAGCTGCACAGCGAAATGGATCGGCTCCGGCGCCATCTGTTCGACCTCCGAAGCCAGGCCGTGACGGAGAAGCTGGAGGACCCGGCGCAGCTGAAGAAGGCCAAACGGGACATCGCGCGCATCTTCACCGTGCTACGGGAGCGCGACGAGACGGATATCGAGTCGAAGCAGTATCACCTGGAGGCGATCGCGACCCATCGTCGCGGCGGCTAATCGACCGCGGAACGGTCCCGAGCACGAACGCCTGAGGGACGAAGAAGGGTAGGCCATGGCGGACGAACCGAACACAATAGCAACCGCAGCGAGCGATGCCGTCGCCGGCACACCGAAACGACAGTACCGACGCCGGCGGTTCGGCATGGTGACCAGTGATCGATGCGAGAAGTCGATCACGGTCTCGGTGGACTACCTCGTGAGGCACCCAAAATACGGAAAGTACGTTCGCCGACGGAGCAAGCTGCACGCGCACGACGAGAACAACGAGGCCAAGGTCGGCGACCGGGTCGAGATCGGCGAGTGCCGGCCGTACAGCAAGACCAAGAGCTGGCGGCTGGTCCGGATCCTCAAACGGGGTCCACAGGGGTAATCCGTCCACGATGCGGGGCAGGCGAGTCCCCCGGAGACGTACGAGGCAGGAACCATGATTCAGCTACAGACCATGCTGGACATCGCGGACAACACCGGGGCACGACGGGCGCAGGTGATCCAGGTCCTGGGCCATTCGACGGCACGACGCGGCAAGAAGAAGCTGCGAACCGCCTCGGTGGGCGACATCGTCGTTTGCACGGTGAAGGATGCGCTGCCCAATAGCGAGTTCGCCGCCGGCAAGGACCGCGGCGAGAAGTCCAGTCGTCGGAAGGTCCGGTGCGTCGTCGTGCGGACGCGAAAGCCCGTCCGCCGGCCCGACGGTTCCTACGTGCGATTCGACAGCAACGCGGGCGTGATCGTCGACAACGAGAAGAACCCCAAGGGGACGCGCATCTTCGGCGCCGTCGCCAGGGAGCTGCGTGAGAAGGGATTCATGAAGATCATCTCGCTGGCGAGCGAGGTCGTGTAAGGCCGGGGAAGCGGCCGCCGGCTGCTCGTCGGCGATGACGATGGTGGCTGCGGACAGGAGTCCGGTCGGGAGCGAAGAGATGGCGCGACATGTCCGGAAGGGCGACCTGGTGGAAGTCATCAGCGGCGACCACAAGGGACAGCAAGGGCGGATCCTCCGCATCGACACCAAGCGGGATCGCGTCGTGGTGGAGGGCGTGAACATGGTCTACCGGCACGTCCGCCCCAGTCGGCAGAATCCGTCCGGCGGTCGCATCCAAAAGGAGGCCCCATTGCACCTGTCGAACGTCTTGCCGGTGGACCCGAAGACCCAGCGGGGTTCCCGCGTCCGGTTCCAGATCGACCGCGATGCGTCGGGCAAGGTGACGGCCAAGCGCCGGGTGACGGTAGGCGGGACGGTATTGGGCGAGGTCCGTGGCGGCGGAGCCGAGGGACCCCGCGCCGGGGAGCAAGCCTGATCGGTCCAAGAGGCCGACGAGGTCTTCGGGCCTGGGTGAAACGCGGAGAGGTTGCGAGAGACGTTGGCGATGGCACGCTTGCTAGAGAAATACAAGAACGAGGTCGCACCGGCTTTGGCCAAGGAGCTCGATCGGAAGAATCCGCACAGCATCCCGCGGATTGAGAAGGTCATCGTCTCCATGGGAATCGGACGCGCGACGCAAGACAAGAAGTACCTCGAGCCGGCCACGAAGGAGCTAGCCCTGATTACCGGGCAGAAGCCGGTGCTCTGCAAGGCTCGAAAGAGCGTTTCGAACTTCAAGCTTCGCAAGGGGCAGGACGTCGGGCTGAAGGTCGTGCTGCGGCGGGAGCGGATGTACGAGTTCTTGGACCGGCTGATCAGCCTGGCGATTCCCCGTGTGCGCGACTTCCGCGGCCTGAATCCCCAGAGCTTTGACGGCCAGGGCAATTACTCTTTGGGGTTGAGCGAGCAAACGGTGTTCCCCGAGGTCGATCCGAACAAGATCGAGCATCAGCAAGGGATGAACATCACGGTCGTCACGTCGGCCGCGAACGATACCGAAGGCCGACAGTTGCTGAGCATGATGGGTATGCCGTTCCGGAGCTAGGCCTGGCCGCCCTTCGGGTCCGGGGATTCGGCGGAGGCGCCAGGCGGTCGGCAACAGATAGGACGAGGTTGGATGGCACGAAAATCGTTGATCGCGAAGTGCAAGCGGAAGCCGAAGTACCCCGTACGGGCCTATCGCCGCTGTGAGCTGTGCGGGCGGTCTCGCGCGGTGTACCGGAAGTTTCGACTGTGCCGGATTTGCTTTCGAACGCTGGCCAACGAAGGCAAGATCCCCGGCGTGAAGAAGGCGAGTTGGTGAACGAAGTCTCGTCTTGCGGCGACGGAGGCGAACGGGCCCTCCGACGCGGGCAAGACGGGCCGTGTTGGATCGGAGCGAACGATGTGGAGTGACCCGATCGCCGACCTGTTGACGCGAATCCGAAACGCAGCACGGATTCAGCGGGACGAGGTGTTGATCCCAAGCTCGAAGCTGAAGATCGGCGTCGCCAAGGTGCTGAAGGAAGAAGGATACATCCAAGACTACGACGTGATCGAGGACGATCGCCAGAACCTGCTGCGCATCTCCCTCAAGTACGGCCCGCAAGGCGAGCAGGTGATCAACAAGATCGATCGGGTCAGCAAGCCCGGGCGCCGCGTCTACAGCGGGGCGGAGGATCTTCCCCAAGTGCTCGAGGGCCTGGGGATCGCGATCGTCTCGACCAGTCACGGGGTGTTGAGCGATCGGCAGTGCCGGGAGAAGAACGTCGGCGGCGAATTGCTCTGTACGGTGTATTAGTCTCGAAGGAAGATGCGATGTCACGCGTGGGCAAACAACCCATCCCGATTCCCGACGGCGTCACGGTGACGCTGGCCGACGGTACGGTCACCGTGAGCAAGGCCGACACGACCCTGAGCACGCGGGTGTCGACCGCGATGCGGATCGACATCGACCAGCAGGCCAAGCAGGTCGTCGTCAGCCGACCCAGCGATTCCCGGGAGCATCGGTCGTTGCATGGCCTGACCCGGACCCTGATCCACAACCTGGTCGTCGGCGTCACGGAGGGCTTCGTCAAGAAGATGGAGATCTACGGGGCGGGCTACAACTGGAACCTGCAGGGAAACAGGCTCCTGGTCAACTGCGGCTACATGGGACGTGGGCTGCATCGGACGGCCCAGTTCGAGATCGACGTCCCCTCGGACATCGAGGTGACCGTCGACGTGCCCGCCGCGCGAGGCGACGAGATCCCGGGCAAGCTGACCGTCAAGGGACCCGACAAGCAACGGGTACACCAGTTCGCCGCGAACCTCCGCCGGCTCCGCCCTCCCGAGCCCTACAAGGGCAAGGGCATCCGGTACGAGGGCGAATACGTACGCCGTCTGCCGGGCAAGGCGTTTGTCGGTGGTGGTGCCTAGGAGAAGCACCATCGCGGCGTGACCGACGTGAGATGACTTCGTCGGATGGCCACAGAGGTAGTGGAAGTCATGGACAGCAATCGACACAAGCGAAAGCGGCGTACACGGCGCAAGGCGCGGATTCGCAAACGGGCCTTCGGGACGCCCGAGCGTCCGAGGCTTACGGTGTTCCGCGGCCTGAAGAATGTGTACGCCCAGGTAATCGACGACATGGAGGGCAAGACCCTCGTGTCCGCAAGCAGCCGCGACAAGGACCTCCGCGACAAGATCGCCTACGGCGGCAACAAGGGGGCGGCCGCCGCGGTGGGGACCCAGTTGGCCGAGAAGGCCAAGGCCCAAGGCATCAAGCAAGTGACCTTCGATCGAAACGGGTACAAGTACCACGGCCGCGTGAAGGAACTCGCGGACGCCGCGCGGAAGGGCGGGCTGGAGTTCTGATCCGGCACGGGAGCAACAGAGGGCATCGGACGTCTGGCAGACAGAATTGAGGTACGAATGGCTCGCAACGATACCCCGCACATGGAAGAAGACAAGGTCGTCGAAGAGGAGGTGGTCAAGGTCTACCGCTGTGCCACGGTAGTGCGCGGTGGCCGCCGCTTCAGTTTCGCGGCCTTGGCCGTCGTCGGGGATCGGGCCGGGATGGTGGGGATCGGATACGGCAAGGCCAACGAGGTGCCCTCGGCCGTGGAAAAGGCGATCAAGAACGCCCGCAAGTCGATGGTCGAGATCAAACTGAAGGGCACGACGATTCCCCATCGCGTGGTGGGACGCTTCGGCTCGAGCAAGGTCGTGATGGTTCCCGCCAGCGAGGGAACGGGCGTCATTGCCGGGGCGAGCGTTCGCCCCGTGCTGGAGCTGGCAGGCGTGCACGACGTCCTGACCAAGAGCTACGGCAGCAACAGCCCGAAGAACCTGGTCAAAGCCACGCTCGCGGGGTTGAAGTCGCTCCGGAGCCGCGAGGTGATCGAGGACCTGCGGGGCGTCAAGATCGGGTGCGAGTCCTAGCGAGATCCGAGGAGCAGCGGAGTCGACAGAGAGGGTAGTCAGCCGTGGACCTGAGCGAAATCACCAAACAGGCCGGAGCCAAGAAGCCTCGCAAGCGGGTAGGCCGTGGGAATTCCAGCGGCAAGGGGAAGACCTGCGGACGAGGACACAAGGGCTGCAATGCCCGGAGTGGCGGCGGCGTCCGACCGTTGACCGAGGGCGGGCAGATGCCGTTGTTCCGCCGGCTCCCGAAGCGAGGGTTCAACAACGCCCGCTTCAAGAAGGAATATGCGTTGGTGAACGTGGAGGACTTGGAGCAGCGGTTCGAGAGCGGCGCCACCGTGAACCGCGAGAGCCTGATGCAAGCCGGGTTGATCCGCGGCGGGCGGCGTCCCTCGCCCATCAAGATCCTCGGCGACGGCGAGCTCACCAAGAAGTTGACGGTAGAGGCGGATGCGTTCAGCAAGTCGGCCCAAGAGAAGATCTCGGCGGCCGGCGGTGAGGCCAAGACGACCAGCTGAGAGGTGTTATGCTCAAGGCGTTTCTGAACATCTTCAAGGTGCCCGAGCTGCGGAACAAAGTGTTCTTCACGCTCGGCATGCTTGCCATCTATCGGATCGGCTTCTTCATGCCCCTGCCGGGCGTGAACCAGGAGCAGCTCGCCAAGCACTTCTCGCAGGGCGGGGCGGGCCAGGTGGCCGAGTACTTCGCCATCTTCACCGGCGGCGACCTCCAGCAGAGCACGATCTTCGGCTTGGGGATCATGCCCTACATCTCGGCGGCCATCATCTTCCAGCTTCTGGTGACGGTCATTCCCGCGCTGGAGCGCCTGAAGAAGGAAGGCCAAACCGGTCAGCGCAAGATTCAGGAATACACCCGCTACGCCACGGTCGGGTTGTGTCTGATCCAGGCCTTCTTCTGGCTGAACTACATGAGCAGTCGTGGGCTGCTGATGGCGGACTATGCGAATTGGTGGTCCGTCCGCATGATGGTCATCGTGGGTCTGACGACGGGCACCGTCTTCCTGATGTGGCTGGGTGAGCAGATCGACGAATACGGTATCGGAAACGGAATCAGCTTGATCATCATGGCCGGTATCGTGGCCCGGATGCCGCAGGCCGTCATCATGGTCGCCCAGAGCGCCGAAGGCATGGGCGGCATGGGCAGCCGCGCCGCGATGGATCCGCCCAAGATCATGTTCCTGATCGTCGCCTTCGTGGCGGTGGTCGCCGGCTCCATCTTGATCACGCAAGGCCAACGCCGGATCCCCATCCAGCAGGCCAAGCAGACCCGTGGACGCCGCGTGTACGGCGGACAGCGCCAGTACCTGCCGCTTCGGGTGAATCACGGCGGCGTGATGCCGATCATCTTCGCCAGCTCGTTGCTGATCTTCCCGGGCATCGTCCTGCGGTGGATGGATACCGCCTTCCGCTGGTCCGGCTGGGGGTTCATGGCCGACGCGATGCAGCCCGGTGCGTACGTCTACGAGTTGACCTACATCGGCTTGATCTACTTCTTCGCGTACTTCTGGACCACGGTGCAGTTCCAGCCGAAGGAGATGGCCGATCAGCTCCGTGACTACGGGAGCTTCATCCCGGGGCTGCGTCCGGGCAAGCGGACGGCGGACTACCTGGAGAAGGTCATGGAGCGCATCACCTACGTGGGTGCGGGATTCCTTGCGGTGATCGCCGTGATCCCCAGCGTGGTGGCGATCTGGCTCGATATTCCCTTCCAGGTGTCGGCGTTTCTGGGCGGGACGGGTCTGCTGATCGTCGTCAGCGTCGCGTTGGATCTCGTGCAGCGGATCGAGGCGCAGCTCATCATGCGGAACTACAGCGGGTTCCTCGGGGGCGAGGGCGGCGGTCGGATCAAGGGAGCCTACGCATGAATCTCATCCTGCTGGGACCACCCGGAGCCGGGAAGGGCACGCAGGCGAAGCGCGTGGCCGAGGCGTACGGCCTGTTGCACCTGAGCAGCGGGGATATCCTGCGTGCGGAGCGCAAGGCAGGGACGGAGCTCGGCAAGAAGGCCCAGGAATACATGGACGCGGGCACGCTCGTGCCGGACGACCTGGTGGTCTCCATGATGGTCAAGCAGGTGGAGAAGCCGGAGGCGGCCGGCGGCGTGTTGTTGGACGGCTTTCCGCGCACGCGGGCGCAGGCCGAAGCGCTCGATGCCAAGCTGGCCCAGATCGGAAAGAAGATCGACCTGGTTATCGACCTGGTCGTGCCGGACGACGATGTGGAATCGCGGTTGACCGGCCGCCGCAGCTGCCCGACGTGCGGGGCGGTGTATCACCTGCGATTCCATCCGCCGAAGACGGAGGGACGGTGCGACAAGCCCGATTGCGGCGAGCTTACGATTCGGCCGGACGACACCGAAGAGGTCGTGCGGCAGCGACTGAGGACGTATCACGAGCAGACCGAGCCGTTGGCCGCGTACTACCGGGAGAAGGGCCTGCTTCGGGAAGTGGACGGCTCGAAGTCGGTCGACGAGGTGACGTCGGCCGTCCGTGAGGTCTGCGACGCGGCACGATAAGGCCAACGAGCGAGGTCCTGCTTACGGATGGCGATCGTCAGGAAGAGCCGGCAAGAGATCGAGAAGATGCGAGTGGCGGGCCGGCTGGTGCATGGAGTCCTGCGAGCCGTTCGCGACGCGGTCGCGCCGGGTGTCCAGACGGCCGCGCTGAACGAGATTGCGGAAGAGATGATCCGTACGGCGGATGCGGAGGCCTTGTTTCGCGGGCAGCGAACGCCGCAGGCCAAGATGCCGTATCCCAGCGCGATTTGCGCGAGTGTGAACGAGGAGGTCGTTCACGGCCTGCCGGGGCCGCGGGAACTTCAGGAGGGCGACATCGTAAGTATCGATGTCGGCGTCCGTCTCGGCGGGTTCTGCGGGGATTCGGCGACGACCATCCCGGTCGGCAGGATCTCGCCGCAGGCCCAACGGCTGATGGACGTGACCGAGCACGTCCTCCAGATCGCCATCGACGAGATGCGACCGGGTGGACGGTGGAGCGAGGTGGCCGGAAGGATGGAGCGCTACGCGGTGGACGCCGGATTCAGCGTGGTCCGCGACTTCGTCGGACACGGCATAGGCCGCGAGATGCATGAGGACCCCAAGGTGCCGAATTTCGTGGATCGGCACCTGAAGCAGAACGACATCAAGCTCGAGCCCGGCTTGGTGCTCGCGGTCGAGCCGATGATCACGGCGGGCACGCACAAGGTGCAATACGCCTCGGACGGCACGGGGTGGACCATCGTCACGCGGGACGGCAAGTGGGCCGCCCACTTCGAGCACACCTTGGCGATGACCGAGGACGGGGTCGAGGTGTTGACGGACGGCAGCTGACGGGTACGCCAACCGCCCCGGAAGGTTCGGGACGGTTGGATTCGTGCGTTGGGGTTCCGACCCCCGGAGGCCCGAGAGACAGTAGGTGACGTCATGAAGGTGCGAAGCAGCGTGAAACGAATCTGTGAGAACTGCAAGATCATCAAGCGACGAGGCGTCGTGCGGGTGATCTGCACAAACCCGCGCCACAAGCAGCGGCAGGGGTAGAATCGCGTCGGCCCGGGCGCGTCGCGCGGGCCGCCAGGAAGGCAGGGAGTGCAATCATGCCCCGTATTGCTGGCGTAGACGTTCCGAACAATAAACGGATCGTGATCGCCCTTACGTACGTCCACGGCATCGGCAAGACGTTGAGCCGCCGGATCCTCAAGGAGGCGGGCATCGACGAGTCGCTGCGCGCCGAGAAGCTGACCGAGGACGAGATCTCCCGATTGGCCTCGGTCATCGACCGCGGGTACGTCGTGGAGGGCCAGCTCCGCCGTCAGGTGCAGCAGACGATCGCGCGGCTTCGCGAGATCGGCTGCTATCGCGGCCTACGGCATCGCCGCGGATTGCCGGTTCGGGGCCAGCGAACGCGGACCAACGCGCGAACGCGAAAGGGTCCGCGCAAGACCGTGGCCGGGAAGAAGGGAGTGAAGGAGATGCATCGTGGCTAAATCGAGCAAACCGAGCAAGCGACGCGTTCGTCGCACCGTGCCTCGGGCGATCGCGCACATTAAGGCAACGTTCAACAACACGCTGATCACGATTACGGATCCCAGCGGCGATACGCTGTGTTGGGCGTCGGCCGGGTCGGTTCCCGTCGGCGGCAGCGAGCGACGGTTCAGCGGAACGCGAAAGAGCACGCCCTTTGCGGCGCAACGGGCCGCCTTGCACGTGGCGAACGAGGCCAAACGAATGGGCGTGAACGAGCTGGAGGTCAAGGTAAAGGGCCCCGGCTCCGGACGAGAATCCGCGATTACGGCCCTGCAGAGCGCGGGGCTGAAGATCCTGAGCATCGAGGATGTGACACCCTTGCCGCACAACGGGTGTCGTCCGTCCAAGAGACGACGGGTGTAATCAGCTATGGGAAGACACACAGGACCAGTTTGCAGGCTTTGTCGGCGCGAGGGCGTCAAGCTGATGCTCAAGGGCATCCGGTGCGAGACGGCCAAGTGCGCCATGGAACGTCAGGGCCGGAGCAACCCCCCGGGAATGCACTCCTGGCGACGACGCAAGCCGACCCAGTACGGACTCCGGCTCCGCGAGAAGCAGAAGGTCAAACGCTACTACGGACTGTTCGAGCGACAGTTCCGACGCGTGTTCCAGGAGGCCGAGCGGCTCCGCCAGAATACCGGCGTCGCGATGCTCTGTCTGCTCGAACGGCGGCTGGACAACGTGGTGTACAAGGTGGGGTTCGCGCCTTCGCGCCCCAGCGCCCGGCAGATCATCGGGCATGGCCATGTGTATGTGAACGGCCGTCGGGTGGATCGTCCGAGCTTTCGCGTGAACCAGGGCGACAAGATCAGCGTGAAGAAGAGCGACCGAAGCGAGGCGATGGTGCGCCAGCATCTGGAAGGCGACGGCATGCGAACGGTGCAGCAGTGGCTCGAGGTCTCTCCGGAGAAGCTCGAGGCCACCGTGGCGGCGCTGCCCACGCGGGACGACATTCAAATCCCGGTCGAGGAGCAGTTGATCGTTGAGTTGTGCAGTCGGTAAAGGCCGGAGCAAGGGACGCGACGGGACATTTCAGCACACGCGAGAGGGAGGTCGACCCGATGCGTATCAGGTGGCGTGACCTAGAGCTGCCGACGAAGGTTGAGCTGGAGCGTGAGGTCAGCACCGACACCTACGGTCGGTTCATCATCGAGCCGTTCGAACGCGGGTTCGGTACGACCGTGGGCAACAGTCTGCGCAGAATCCTGCTGAGCAGCCTGGAAGGCGCGGCGGTCACGCGAGTGAAGATCACGGGCGCACAGCATGAATTCAGCAGCCTGACGGGCGTGCTGGAGGACGTGACGGACATCATTCTCAACATCAAGGGCCTTATCGTCCGCCTTGAAGGTGAGTTCGAAGGCTCCAAGACCATGTTCGTGACCAAGCAGGGCCCCGGCGAGGTCCGCGCGTCGGATATTCAAGCCGATGCGTCCATCGAGGTCATCAACGGGGACCAGCTCATCGCCACCCTGACCGATGAGGTGGAATTCCACGCCGAGATGGCCGTCAAGCGAGGGCGAGGGTATGTGACGGCCGAGGAGAACGCCACGGGAGAGGACGAGGTCGGTGTGATCCCCGTGGATTCGGTCTTCTCGCCCGTGACGCGCGTGCGGTACAAGACCGAGGACACCCGCGTCGGTCAGCGCGTGAACTACGATCGGCTCATCATGGAAATCTGGACGAAGGGCACGATCAAGCCGGATATGGCCCTCGTGGAGGCGGCCAAGATCCTCCGCAAGCACCTGAATCCGTTCATCCAATATGCCGACGTCGGCGAGCTGCTGGTGGCCGAGGGCGGTGGCGAGGTGGATGCCGAGGGAATCGATGCGGAGCTGCAATCGAAGCTCTCGATGCCGATCTCCGAGCTTGACCTCTCCGTGCGGGCGGGAAATTGCCTGGACACGGCCAAGATCCACACCGTCGGCCAGCTCGTTCAGCTTACCGACGCCGATCTGCTCCGCGTGCGTAGCTTCGGCAAGACGAGCCTGCGAGAGGTGAAGCGCAAGCTGCAGGAGCTGGGGCTCTCGCTCGGCATGAAGGTGCCCGTCGCGGCCGGCCAGGTCCACGAGGTCGACGAGGAAGAGGACGGCGACGAAGAGGAAGAGGAGTAGGAACGAATCGACGAGCCGTCCCTCCGCGTGTCGAATCTGCGGGGGGGCTGCCGTATCCATGCCGGAAGGTAGGACCGTACCATGCGACATCTCATGGCTGGCCGAAAACTGAATCGCACCTCGTCGCACCGCAAGGCGACGCTGCGCAACCTCGCACAGAGTCTGATCGAGCACGGACAGATCCGGACGACCCTGCCCAAGGCCAAGGAGCTTCGCCCCTTCGTCGAGCGCCTGATCAGCATGGCCAAGAGGGCGCGCAAGGGGGACCTGATCGCGCGGCGACGGATTCACCAGACCTTGTGCGATCGGGCGATCGTCCGGGAAGAGCATCGAGAGGACTACGAGATGATGTCCGACGCCGCCCGGGCCAAGGTCCTGCGGTCGCGGTCCGGCCGACGGCATCGAACGGGAGAGGCCCGTCCGGGCACGGCCTTCACGGCCGAGTCGGTGATGCGTCGTCTGATCGAGACGGTTGCGGCGGAGCATGAGGATCGTCCGGGTGGGTATACCCGTCTCATCAAGCTGTCCGACACCCGGATCGGGGACGGCACGCCGTTGGCGATCGTCCAACTCGTGGGGGAGGAGGAGGCGCCCGGTTCCGTGCGGCGCGGGGAGCCGACCGCCCGTCGGAAGCGCGCCGAGGCCCGGTATGCGATGGTGGAGAAGGGCAGTCCACGAAGCCGACGAAAGGCCTCCGCGGCCAAGGCCGAGAAGAAGGCCGGCGTGCAGGAAGCGGAGAAGCCCGCCGAGCCGCCCTCGGAAGAGGAACCCGCCGAGGAGGAGCCGGAGGCCGAGCAACCGGCGGAGGAAGACGTCGTCGACGAGACCCCGAAGGAAACGACCGAGGCCGAGGACACCGCCGGCGGCGAAGGCAAATCCGAGGACGAGGAGAAGGGCACGCAATCCTGACGTACGGCCCCGGTGCGGAGGCATCGTGGGATCTCCGGCTGCGAAGCGCGGACGCAAGCCGGATCCGAGTGGGCGTCCCCCTTCTGCCTGTACGATCCCGTTCGTGGCCCGAATCCCATTTCCCAGGACCCCTGGCGGGCGGACGCCCGAGGGCATGGGGCCAAGAGCCCGTATCGAAACGGAGCAACACCATGGCGGATGCGAGGGACTCCTGCATCTTCTGCAAGATCATTGCCGGCGAAATCCCTTCGGCGAAGGTGTACGAGGACGATCACTGCTACTGCTTTCTGGACATCGGACCGCTGGCGCCGGGCCACCTGCTGGTGATCCCCAAGGCGCATGTCGAACGGATGTGGGAGATGGCGCCGGACGCCGCGGCCGCCCTCGCCTCGGTGCTTCCCCGCCTGAGCAAGGCCGTCGTCGACGCCACCGGTGCCGAGGGATGCAACATCCTCCAGAACAACGGCCAGGCCAGCGGGCAGGTCGTGGACCATCTTCATGTGCACATCATTCCACGCAAGACGGCCGACGGCCTGGGCTACCGGTGGAACGCCGGGACCTACGGCGATGGCGAGATGGACCAGGTCCTAGAGAAGATCGTCGCCCAACTGGGCTAGCTCGGGCAGGCGGCCGGGAGGTTCGGCCGATAGTACACGGCTCGGCAGTGATGGTGGGGGGCGAACTCCGGGCCGATCTCGTGTAGGGATTCGGTGGACCCGACGAAGAGGTATCCGTACTCGGGCATGAGTTGCTTGATGCGGCGAAACAGGTCGCGCCGGGTCTCCTCGCTGAAGTAGATGGCCACGTTCCGGCAGAACACCACGTCGAACGGTCCGAGACCGACGAAGGGCTCCAGCAAGTTCATCCGCTTGAAGGCGATCAGCGCGCGGACGCCGTCCTTGACGCGCCAGCCTTGCTCTTCTTGGACGAAATACCGAGTGAGCAGCTCGACCCGCATGCCCCGTTGGATCTCATGCTCGTCATAGCGGCCGCGGCTTGCCTTGGCGATCGCGGCGTCGGAGATGTCGGTGGCCAGGACCGTAACATCCCAGGTGTGAACGTCCGGTAGGAGCTCACAGAGCGTCATGGCGATGCTGTACGCCTCTTGGCCGGTGCTGCACGCGGCCGACCAAAGCCGGAGCCGTTTCGGGGCGCCGGTATTCGCCTTCTGGTCGATGATCTCCGGCAAGGCCTTGTGGGCAAGCGCCTCCCACGGGGCCGAGTCGCGGAAGAACAAGGTCTCGTTCGTGGTGATGGCATCTACGAACTGATTGCGGAGCCCGGGATCCTCACGCGAACGGACCTTATGACACAGGTCCGTGAACGTGGCGCAGCCGGCCTCCCGCGCCATCCGTCCGAGGCGGCTCTCGATGAGGTAGCCCTTGCTTTCGTCCAAGACGATCCCGCAGAGATCGTGAACGAGCTTGGAGATGGCCTTGATGTCGCTCGGCGTTATCTGCACGCGGGCTGCCTCGACTTGGCCAAGCTCGTGATGCTCTCGGCGATCTGATCCAAGGGGGCGACGACGTCCACCAGGCCTTCCTCCGTGGGTTGCCGAGGCATGCCGTACACGACACACGAGGCGCGATCCTGTGCGATCAGGGATGCGCCCTGTCGTCTCATCAGTCGGCACCCCAAGGCGCCGTCGCTACCCATTCCCGTCATGATCACGCCGATCGCATTGGCTCCGTACGTCAGTGCGATCGAACGAAAGAGATAGTCTACGGCCGGCTTGCAGCTGTTCTCCGGAGGATCGTCCGTGATCCGAACGAGGATCTCCTCTCCCTCTCGGCGGACCTTCATGTGCATGCCCCCCGGCGCGAGAAGGATGTTGCCGGAACGAATCGGCTGGCGGTCTCTCGCCTCGCACACGGAAAGCGCGCACCGCCGATTGAGGCTGTCTGCGAGCGACTTGGTGAAGATCGGCGGCATGTGCTGCACAATGAGGATCGGCAGCGGGAAGGTGGCCGGAAGTCGGGGCAGCATCTTGGCCAGGGATTCGGGGCCGCCGGTCGACACGCCAATGGCGACCACCTCGGGACGTCCCTTTCGCGCCCCGATCACGGTCTGGGTTCGGGGAACGACGTCCTTGGTCTTGGCGGACACCTCGGCGTGCGTCGTCGAGGTGTCCGCGGGTGGCTCGGCCGACGGGGCGGAAAGTGTCCCCACGAATGCGGAGATCTTCTCCCGCAGCGCCTGGTCGATAATGCGCCGATTCTGCTCGTGGTCTTCGCCCCGGGGCTTCAGCACGAAGTCGAACGCGCCGAGGCCCAGGGCCCGCACCGTGCTCTGTGCGCCTTGGGCGGTCAGCGCGCTGACCATGATGGCCTTGACGGGGCTGCGCATCTCCCGAAGTCGTCGCAAGACCTCGAGCCCGTCCATCTCGGGCATCTCGATGTCGAGCGTGAGGAGATCGGGCTTGAGACGTTCGATCTTCTCGAGGGCGACCCGGCCGTTCTCCGCGCTGCCCACGATCTCGATACTGGGAATGCGGGCGAGGACATCCCCCACGATCTTCCGATAGGTGATCGTGTCGTCGACGATCAAGACTCGAAGGGGGCCTCCAGGCACCTGATGACTCCGCTACACTACGGGCTCGCCCCCGTAAACCGCGGCAAGACTCAGAAACGGAACTCCGACAGGGCGGTCTGCAGCTTGCTCACGCTGCTGCGGAGCTGCTCGCTCGTCGCCCGGGTTTCGCTGGCACCGGCCGCGGCGTCCTTCGCACCATGATCGATCGTGCCGATGTGCTCGAGGAGGACCTGGGTGGCCGAGGCGGACTCCGAAACGCCCATGGACACCGTTTCCGCACTGGTTGCGGTGTGGACCACGTTCTGGGCGATCTCCTTCGTCGTGATGCTCTGCTCCTCGACCGCCGAGGCGATGCTCCGCGACACGTCGTTGACCCTCTTGATGGCCTCGGAGATCTCCCCGATGGCGTGCACCGCGTCGGTGGTTGAGCTCTGAATCCCCTCGATGCGGCGCCGGATGTCTTCGGTCGCATTGGCGGTTTGCTTCGCGAGCTCCTTGACCTCGGTGGCCACCACGGCGAATCCCTTGCCCGCGTCGCCGGCTCGCGCCGCCTCGATCGTTGCGTTCAGGGCGAGCAGGTTCGTCTGCTCGGCGATGTCCTGGATCACCTCGATGACCTTTCCGATCTCATCGGCCGCCTGCCCGAGATCCGCGATCTTGTCGTTGCTGGCCTCCGCGAGCGATGCGGCGTTGTCGGCCGTCCCGGCCGCTTGCTCGGCGTTGCGGGCGACCTCGCTGATGCTCTCGGTCATCTGTTCCACCGCCAGGGAGACCGACTTGACGTTGCTGGACATCTGTTCGCTCGCGGTGGTCATGGAGCTCATCTTCTCGTTCATCTGCTGAATGCTGCTCGAGGCGATGCTGGACTTCTCGTTCGTGTCCTGCGCGCCGTTCGTGACCTGCAGCGTCGAAGCCGACAGCTTCGTGGAGACATCCGTCAGCGACTCGTAGCTGTCTTGCGCCTGCTGCAGCGCGCGCTGCGTCCTGTCCAGAAGCCGATTCAACTGCGCGGGGAGCCCGTCCCCGGGGTCTTCGGACTCGACGCGCAGGCGGCTCCGCACATCGCACGGCTCCTCTTGGAGTCGTGCGAGGAATTCCGCAATCGCCTTGTCGTTGCCGGCGGCCTTCCGGCTCAGGCCGTAGCCCAACACGCCGGCCAGGAGGGTCCCGACGACCAGCACGCCGGCCGATACCGCGACGGTCTGAGACAGCCGCTCGGACACCCGTTGGAGTCTCGCCTCGGTTGCCGCGTCGGCCATGGCCTGTTCAGCCGTGGCGTCCTGTCGGATCGATACGAGCCGGGCGATCGTGACGGAGCCTCCGATCACGAAGACGGCGGCGACCAACAAGAACCCACCCACCAGTTTCGTCTGCGCTTTCATCGGCATCTCTTCCTTAGGACAGTTCTTCCTGCGATCGGCGCCGGGCGTGTGCGATCTTCCCGTCCCCGATCGTCCGAAGCCGGAACGGCGGTCATTGACCGTGTTTGTCGTCCACGGCAAGCGCCTCTTCCACATTCAGGAGCACCAGCAGCTCCGAGTTCAGCTTGTATACGCCCCGGAAGAATCGGCTGTCGATCCCGCCGATGTTGGCGGGGGGCGGCTCGATCTCATCGGTCCGAACCGTCACCACGTCCGCCACGCGGTCGACCAACAGCCCGATCTGCTCCCCCTGGGAATCCACGATCACGTTACGGCTTTGCTCGGTGATCTCGGAGGTCTCCAACTGCGCAACCATGCGCAGATCCAGCACGGTCACTACCTCGCCCCGGAGGTTCGTGACGCCGCGGACCCACGGCGGGGCGTGGGGTATCGCGGTCAACTCGAGGTGCCGGTCGATCTCCTGGATCTGACGGATGTCGACACCCGTCAGCAAATCGCCCAAATAGAAGGTCGCGAATTCCTGCTCCTCGGTGCTGCTATGGCTTGCGGCTTCCGTGGCCACGCTCATCGTTAGCTCCCCGCTTCCGTCGCCACCGAATGGACGGGCGGCACGGAAGCACCTCGCGTCTTGAGGACCTGCGTGATCGATTGCTTGAGCTGCTCACGATCCAGCTTGATCTGGTAGTCATCGACGCCGGCCTTGTATCCCTTCTGGCGGTCTTCGTCCGCGGCGAGGGACGTCACGGCGATGATGGGTAGGTCCTTGTGCGATTCGCTGGCGCGGATCTTGCGCGTCAGCTCATAGCCGTCCATGTTCGGCATCTCGATGTCGGTGAGGACGAGATCAAAGATCCTCCCCGGCTCCTGCAGGGCGTTCCAGGCCTCCAGGCCGTCCTCGCAGGCCGTCACCGCAAACCCGTCGGCCTTCAGAAAGCTCTCCAGGTTCGTCCGGAAGAAGCTGGAATCCTCGGCGAGGAGCACCCGCGTCGCCGGTCCTTCCGTCGCCTGTTGCCGTTGGAGCCCTTCGGCCCATTCCGGGTGCGCGGAGGCGGCCAACTCGAACAGGTCGATCAGCCGGGTGGTCTTGCCCTCCAGCACGAGCGAGCCGATCACGCCCGGCTCACGGAAGGTCGTCGTGTCGAGGTTCGTAGGCACCTCGCGGATGTCCACCAGGTCCGGCACGACGAGCCCCACGTCCTGCTTGGCAAGCCGGAACACGACCACATAGCACTGATCGACCTGCGCTCGAGGCCTGGCCTTGATGTGCTTGTCGAGGCTGAGCAGGGGCAAGGACGCCCCGCGATACTGGAGCACTTCCTGTCCGCCGATGGCGTCGATCTGATCGGCGCGAACCCGTTCGATTCGAGAGATCAGTCCCGTCGGCACGCCGAAGTACTCGTCCGGGGCGTTCGTGAACAGCAGGATCGCCTGGAGCTCCTGTTGGTCGTCCGTGCCGTGCTCGTCCGCGCGAGACAGGGTCCGGGATTCCGGGGCGTTGAGCTGCATGTGCGAAGCGATGCCCGACACGTCGAGGATCGGCGCGACCCGCCCGTCCCCGAGGATGGTGGCGCCGGCCAGGACCGCGATGTCCTTCATGTGCCGCCCGAGCGGCTTGACGACGATCTCCTGCGAGTCGAAGAGACCGTCCACGATCAGGCCGTAGCGCAGGTGGCCGGTCTCAACGACGATCACGTTCACCGCGCTCGCGACATTGCACGCGCGGCGCTCCGAGACCGCCGGATCATCCTGAGCAAGGCCGGAGAGAATCCCGGTATCCTGCCGGCGATCCCGCACACTGCTCCTGCGATCGGGACGGAACGTGCCCGTCGTCGGGTCGAAGAACATCGGGACCGTCTTCAGCGCGTCACTCAGGCGAACCAGCGGGAGCAGGCTCCCGCGGAGCCGGAGGACCTCGGCGTCCTTGACGCGCTCGACCTTCTGGGCCACCTCGCTGGGCTTGATACGTACCAGCTCACTGATGCTGACCTGCGGGATGGCGAAGCGATCCTCGCCGCACCGAACGATCAGCGAAGGGATGATGGCCAACGTGAGGGGCAGCTTGATGTGGAAGGTGGTTCCCAGCCCGACCTCCGTATCCACGGAAATGGCCCCGCCCAGCTTCTCGATGTTCGTTCGGACGACGTCCATGCCCACACCGCGTCCGCTGACGTCCGTGACCTTCTCGGCCGTGGAGAAGCCGGGGTGGAAGATCAACCGAATCGCCTCGTTGCGACTCATGTCCCGGGCTTGCTCGGCGCTGATGATGCCCTTGTGGATCGCGCTTTGCTTGAGCTTCTCGGCGTCGATGCCCTTGCCGTCGTCGCGAATCGTGATGTTGACCTTGCCGGCCTGGTGGAACGCGCGGAGCTCGACCTCTCCGGCGGGCGGCTTGCCGTTGGCCTGCCGCACGTCGGGGGTCTCCACGCCGTGGTCCACCGAGTTGCGGATCAGATGCGTCAGCGGGTCGCCGATGGCCTCGATAATCGTCTTGTCGAGCTCGACCTCCTTGCCCCGGATCGTCAGTTCGCATTGCTTTCCGAGCGAGCCGCTCAGATCGCGCACGACGCGAGGGAACTTGTTGAAGACGGTCCCCACGGGCTGCATGCGCGTCTGCATGATGGCCTCTTGCAGCTCGCTGGTGACCTGGTCGAGCCGGGCGGCGACGCGGTCGAGCCCTTCCTGGTCCTGCGTGCTGATGACCTGAAGGAGCTGATTGCGCCCGAGCACCAATTCGCCCGCGAGGTTCATGAGACTGTCGATGACGGTGACGTTCACGCGGAGGCTGGCGTCGGGCCGCGGGGTGGAAGGCGTCTTCGCCGGGGCGGTCTTGTCCCCGTC
Organism: uncultured Planctomycetales bacterium; assembly: GCA_964550865.1. Lineage (GTDB taxonomy): Bacteria > Planctomycetota > Phycisphaerae > UBA1845 > JAFGLZ01 > JAFGLZ01. The sequence goes on along the minus strand of CAZKCX010000015.1, from coordinate 2,958 downwards.
GGTCTCGGCCTGCGGCGCTGCGGGTTGCGGCGAGGGTTGCGCGTCGGCCTTCGCGGTCGGTTGGGCGTCTCCCTCGGTGGGGTTGGCATCATCGGGAGTCGAGGACGGCGCCGGTTGCGCGGGCGCGGGCGGTTCCTCGCCCCAGCCGCTTTGCTCGCGGGTCGCGATGAGATGGACTCGCTCCGTGGGAACGCCGACGGCCGTTGCCAGCGCTTCGCGTTCGGCGGCAGATGCCACCAGAAGCATGAGCGTCAATGCATCGGGCAACTCCTCTGCGAGCCCCCGCACCTGCCCGATGCTGACATAGCTGTCGATCCGCTCGCCGTGCTCTTGGAGTCTGGACAAGAAACCCGTCGGCGTTTCCTCGCGGGCGTGGACGTCGGCGAAGAGATCGGCTTCGATGACGTAGATGTGCCGGCCCTCTCGCTGGTGTCCCACCAGCGTGCGCAAGCTCATCATCATGAACGCCAGCGATCCGTCGGGAAGCGTGATGTCGACCTCGCGTTCCGGGATCTCCTCCGGCTCGGCCCGGGCAGCGGCGTCGTCGGTCTTGCTCATCGACGCCTGCAAGGCCTGCACGAGGTCGGATACGTCCACGTCGTTGGACGACTCGACGTCGTTCACCATCTCGCGAAGGGCGTCCGCCCCACGGAGAAGGGCATCGATGATGGGAGAGGTCGGAACGAGCTCCCGATTGCGAATCAGGTTCAGCACGTTCTCCATCTCGTGTGCCAGGGAGCCGATGGACTTCAGACCGAGGTATCCCGCCGTGCCCTTCATCGAGTGAATCGCACGAAAGACCCGGTTGACCAGATCGCCGTCGATGTCCGCGCCGCCGGCCTCGATGATCAGGAAGTCGTTTTCGATGTCGGCAAGGTTCTCGTTGGCCTCGGCGATGAAAGCGGCGATGATCTCTTCGTTTTCGTTCGACATGGTCGATGGCCTCGCATGGGTTCTCGATGCGAAAGGGATGTGGCGGCCCGGGTGCTAGGTGCCGCGGAGCGCGAAATCCTCCTCCAATCCCATGGCGTTGAGCAGCGTTTGGATGTCTTCATTGTTCGTCACGATGGCCAGTTCACGGTCATCGGCGGAGAGCGTCTGATAGCAGCCCAGAAGGACCGTCAGCCCCGGCGTGTCCATCTCATTGACCTCCGAGAGGTCGAGCGTTACGGGCGCATCGTGATCGGCAACGGCCTCGTGCAACGCCCGACGCATGGCTTCGGCGTTCTCGGCACGTGGGGGCTGGGTCAGCTTGACGGTGATGCGTTCGGGTGTCTGTTCGGTTGTGATCATGCCATGGTTCCCATGCCTGCCCGCCCGTGTGGATCCGCCGGCCCGGTCTGTGACGTCCATCGACGAAGGCGAGGCGAATCGGCCGATGTCGCATGGACCCCGTAAACCTCCATGCGCCCGAAGGACTTCACACACTGATCGGCGTCATGACCCAGACACGACCGTCGTGCGGCATACCCGAGTTCCCCCGGCGGATCGTCTCTACGATACTTCGGACATCTGGCGATGCGGGATTAGGTCGCATCCCGCATTCGCACGGCGCGGCGCCGGAGTCCCATCGCCTTCCGCACGATGCTTATGGGACGGCGTGCGGTTTCACGCGGTGCGCCCGAGGTGCGCGGAGCGAAAGCGCGACAACTCCCCAAGAAACAAATACAGACGCCGGGGGAAGCAACCGACCATAGCAGTGAACGCAAGGAATTCGACGCGGATGAGCAGGGGCTGATCCGTTGGCCGCGTGGGAACGGCCGGGTCGACCGCGTATCGGCGCTGGGCGGAATGCCTGAGGACAGGGAGTATCCACGATGAAGATCGTTGCCGTTGACGATTCCATGACGGCCCGCCTGATTATCAAACGGACCTTCGAGAATCAGGGGCATGAGGTACTGGAGGCAACGGACGGCCAGTCCGCGCTATTGGTGATGCGATCGGAAGGCCCGGTCGATCTGGTCGTGCTCGATTGGAACATGCCGGTGATGAACGGACTGGAATGCCTCAAGCAGATCCGGCAGGATACCAACCTCAAGGACGTGAAAGTCCTGATGTGCACCACCGAAAGCGAGAAGGCACAGGTGATCAAGGCCATCAAGATCGGAGTGGACGGATACGTGGTGAAACCGGTGCAGCCGCAGATCCTCCAGGCCCAGGCAGCAAAAGCCTGTGGTGCGGCCGTCTAGGGAATCCCCCACGTCGCGCGAGCATCCCGGCCGCGTCGGTATGGCCCGGGCAGCCCAAACCTACGTTGCAAGAACGCGAGGCAAGGACGGATGACCACCACGGCGACCACGTCACACGCCTTTCGGGTCGAATACATCCAGCCCTTCCTGGACAGCCTCAAGCTGCTCTTCGAGGGGCACTTGGGACATGACCTGAAGATCAACAAGCCGAAGCTCAACGAAACGGGCCGCACCGACCACGAGCTGGCCGGTGTGATCGCCTTCGCCGGGACGGCCTCGGGCCGCGCCGTCGTTTCCATGCCCCTAGGTGTCGCCGAGAAGCTCGCGATCGACTACACGCAAATGGATCCGCTACCGGAGGGGTTGCTTGAGGACTGCGTCGGGGAGCTTGCCAACATCATCGTCGGACGCGCCAAGGGCGAGCTGAAGGATCACAACATCGTGATCTCGCCGCCGACCGTCGTGAAGGGCGGAGACTATACGATCGTACCTCAACGTGGCGCCGCCTGCCTGACCATCCCCTGCGATTGCAAGCACGGGCCCGTCCAACTGGATATCAGCCTGGTGAGCGATAGCGTCGCGGGGTAGGCGGTTGAGGCCCCGCAGAGACCGCACGGCCCCTCCTTGCCCAGTTGCCGACGACTACGTCGCCACGTCCCAGTGATAGGGTCTGCCCTCGAAGGCCTTGTCGGTCAACTCGCCGGTCGGACGAACGTTTACCCCCTTACCCCAGATGGCCTTGGCTTGCTCCAGGTAGTAGAGGTAGTTC
>CAZKCX010000014.1:0-23147 GCA_964550865.1 uncultured Planctomycetales bacterium | reverse complement strand
GTCCTTGCGGACGACCTCCACCTCGTCGAAGAAGCGTCCTTGCTCCTTCAGGGCCTGCTCGAAGTTGACCCGAGACCGCTCGGCGTCTTCCGGCGGATGCAGCTGGCTCTGGTGCATGCCGAGTAGCTCTTCGCGGGTTCGCCCCGTGAGCTCCTCGGCTTGCCGATTGGCGTCGATGATCTCCCCCGTCTCCGGGTCGGCCACCAAGATGGCGTCCTTGGCGGTCTCCACGAGCGTACGATAGAGCGCCTGGCTTTCCTGCACGGCCTGCTCAGCGAGTCGCGCTTCCGTGACGTCTTGTAGCGCCCCGTACTGGCGAACGGGATTGCCGGCGTGGTCACGTTCGAACGTCGCCCGCGAACGGACGTGTCGGATCTCGCCGTTTTTGCGGATGATGCGATACTCGCAATCCTCGGGCAGGCCTTCTTCGAGTGCGCCACGATTGGCCTCGAGGAAGCGATACCGGTCGTTGGGATGGACATGGTCGAGAACAAACTCGAACGTCGGCCTGACCTCGCCGGGCTCGTAGCCGAAGATCCGGAACTGCTCATCGGACCAGGTGAGGACGTTCGTGCGCAAATCGCGACTATAGCTTCCTACGTGGGCAGTCTCCTGCGCCTCGCGGAGCAGGCGCTCGCTCCGCCGAAGGGCCCCTTCGGCCTGGACGCGTTCGGTGATGTCCAGCACGCCGGCGATTGCGCCCTGGTACCGGCCGTCGGCATCCAGCAGGCCGGCCGCTTCCATGAGGACATGCAGCGGCTGCCCGTCCTTTCTGCGGAAGACGAAGTCGTGTTGGTCTCGGGCTCCCGCCTTGCGACGTGAGAGGTTCTTTCGGCAGACCTCCGCCCACTCGTCGTCCATGAAATCGAAGAGGCTTGTGCCCTGCATCTCCTCGACGGTGTACCCCAGCATCTCGGCCATCCGCGCGTTGACGAACGTCGTGTTGGCCTCCCGGTCGATCGTCCAGATGCCTTCCTGGAGCATTTCGACCAAGCGGCGGTACTTCGCTTCGCTCTCACGAAGCGCCACCTCCGTGTGCTTTCGCTCCGTGATCGCCTTCTCCTGCGCCAGGTTCCGAACCCCGGTGGCGACGAGCATTTCCACGAGGTGCCGCCCGAACTCCATCACCTTGTCGAGCCGGTCACGCGAGACGACGGGCACCTTCTCGAGGGCGGCCATGTACGCTTGCTCGTCGAAGCCGTAGCGCCGGGCCTGTTCGCGGAAGAAGTCCTTGTCGATCTCGTCGTCTTCGAGAAACACCTGCCCGAAGAAGTAGGTGGCGACGTGTTCGCCCCGAATGCGAACCGGGATGGCGAAGTCCCAGAGCCCGTTCGCGCAGCGATAGGCGACATACCCCGATTCCGGCATGTGGTCCTTGATGTAGGCGTCGCTCTCGCGACACCGTCGGCATGTCTCCGGATGCACCCGATGGAACCGCGTGCAGATCTCCTGCCACCCAGAGGACGTCAGCACCCGTTCGTTTACGTCGAGAAGGGCCGACGGGTGGCCGGTCGCTTCGTAGCAGCTGTCCAGCAAAGCCTGGACCGCCTCGATGTCGAGGACTTCCTCGATGGAAACCGCCGGGGAGGTCGACCCGGGCTCACCGGCGGCGTGACGCTCCGTCTCCTCCTGCTGGGTCATCGAACGTCCTTCCAAGACATGAGACTCTCACGCCGCAGCGCACAGCCGAACCGGCCCCTATCTCATCCGATGGGACCGTAAAACGGCTTCTGCGCGCACTTCCTCGGCGCATGCACCATGAACCGAAGGGCAGAGGACATGTCTGCCTCTCACATGCGGAACAGGCGCGCCATCAACGACGCGGAACGACTGAATCGACGATTCCGAAGCCGTCGATCGGGAACACGGCGGCTATTATCGGGTCTGTCCGCCGGATCGACAACCGGATTCTCGCGAAGTTGCTCCGGCGGCCTCGGTCGGACAGTATCCCGGAGGATCGCCCCATTCTTCCGTTGCGGTCACAGCAGCTTCGTTTGGCCTGGTTTGTACACCGGGTACGACCCGTCCGGGCCCGGCTTGACCGGCGGTTCCATGCCGAAGTGGCATTCCTCGGGCTTCGGCGGGTAGTAGAAGTCGCTCTTGGAGGCCTGCTCCCACGTGACCTCCTTACCGGTGTAGCAGCTGAGCTGTCCCATCACCGTCGCCAGCGTGCTGTCGGCCATGTGGTAGCCGCTGTTGATGGGCTTGCCCGCGCGGACCGAGTCGAGCAGCGCCTTGATCTCCAGATCGTAGGGGCTCTGTTTCGACGGGGGAGCCTTCCACTTCGTCTCGCCTTCGATGATGCAGGCGGTGAGGTTCGCCCTGCCCTTCGTGCCGAAGATCAGGCTGGAGTTCTCGTTGTAGCAGCCCGTCGTCGTCCGGCAAAAGGCGTACAGCTTCACGCCGTTGGCGAACTCGTAGATGACCGAATGATGGTCGAAGACGTTGCCGTACTTCTCGTCCGTCATCGACGACCGGCCGGCCAGGCCGTGGCATTTGACTGGCGTCTGGCCGCGCACCGCCCAGAGCGAACGGTCCACGTTGTGGATGAGCGATTGAGGGACGTCGTCGCCGCTGAGCCAGGTGAAGTGGTACTGCGTGCTGCACTGAAACTGGAGCTCGGTGAGGCCCGGAGCCCGCGGGCGGACGCCGTACGGGCCTCGGAGGAAGTTCTCCTCGATCGTGATGATATCCCCGATCGCCCCGTCGTGGATCCGCTTCATGGTCTCGATGTAGCCGGGATGGAAGCGGCTCTGCAACCCCGAGACGACGCTGACCTTCTTCTGCTTCGCCAGCTCGCAGGCCTCTCGGACCGCCTTGACACCGAGCGGGTCGATCGCGTGCGGCTTCTCGACGAAGACGCTCTTGCCGGCCTCGATGCCGGAACGCAGGTGCAGTGGGTGGAACTTCGCGGCGTTGGCAACCAGGATGACGTCGCAGCACTCGATGACCTTCTTGTAGCCGTCGAAGCCGGTGAAGCACCGGTCGTCGGAGACGTCGACCTGATCGGGCTTGGCCTTCTTGATGTGTCCGCGGCGTTGCTTGATGCGATCCAGGAAGAGGTCGCACAGGGCGTAGATCTTCGCCCCGCGGTCGACGTTCAGGGCATTGACGGCCGCCCCCGCACCGCGTCCTCCGCAGCCGACGACGCCGACCCTGATCGTGTCGCTGCCGGCGGCGTGGACGCCGACGTTCATGGCGAACGTGCTTAGCGCGGCGCCGGAGGCACTGGTCTTGAGGAAATCGCGTCGTGACGGACGCGGCGACTTCGACGATTCACGTGACGGCATGGGCGGGTCTCCTGTCTAAAAGACGGTCTGCTCGTTTCCATCCGGCCATCGCTGCTGGAGGGCCCCTGCGCGAATCCCCTCCGCGACGAGGTTCTGCCGGACCCCTCCTCATCTTGGTGATGACGCGCAGTCTAGCGGAGAAAAGGGGGACAGGCTACTTTTCTTTGGCTGTTCTCTTACGCGGTTGAATTCGCGCATCGGTCTTCGTGCATTCGAGGCCTGAAGACGGACGTCGCAGAAAAGTAGCCTGTCCCCCTTTTCTCTCCTACCGTGGGATCCCCATCGCTTTCCCCCCGGATGTTCCCTACTTCACCCCCCAGCTATACACATGCGATCCGCTGGCGAAGTAGATCCGCCCGGCGTGAAACGAGCCGCCCGGGCCGATGCCCACCGGCGACTTCGCCACGAGCGTCACCTCGTACGTCTTCGGATCGACCTTGGCGATCCCCTTGGCGAAGAGCATGTACGTCGCGCCTCGATCGTCCTTGACGAAGATTCGCGGGCCCTGCTGCGTGCACGTCCGGCCCAGCGTATCGCTCATATCCTTCTTGTGGACGAGCTTCCGCTTGGCCGGGTCGAAGACGAAGAAGATCCGCCAGTCGGCCACGCCGTAAACCAGGCCGTTGGGGGCGTTGCACAGATCCGAGTAGCTTTGCACGCCGGGCATCACCGGCTCGTGCCAGTCGATCGCTTTCGTTGCCATGTCCATGATGTACAGCTCGGCCTGCTTGGCCTTCTGTTCACCACCCGTGCCGGCCGCCGTCGTCGAGCCGCCGAGGAGTTTACCGTTCGGCAGCGCGGCCAGGCTCCTCGTGGAGTGCTCGGGCAGGATCTGCTTGTGCTTAACGAGCGTCGCCTCCCTCGTTACGCGATCCCAGAAGAGCACGCCGCCGCCGGTCAGCCCGTATCCGGGTGTGCCGGCCAGGACGATCGTCTTGCCGTCCGGATGCGCCAGGAGCTCGTGGGGGCGGTTGATGTCGGGATGTGCCTGCGTGAGGAACCGCGGGTTACAGCCGTCCTTGCCCTTGACGGTCGCCACCCATTCCGCGGACGGGTCCCACTCGAGCAGGAAGCCGTGCCCGTAGCCGCCGACGAAGAACCGATCCCCTTGCGTTGCGACCGTGTTCCATTGGCCGTACGCGGCGCGGTTGGTCCACTTGTCGGCCTGGGGGTCGTAGCAGAAGAACCGCATCGGGAACGCCGTGCCGCCGCAGACCGTGCCGTTCGGTGCGGTCTCGACGCCCATGACGTGGGCGCCCTCGCTCGTGTAGTCAAAGCTCACCCGCGTGGTCTTGTTTGCCTTGGGGTCCTCGACGGTCAGCACGCGGTTCACCAGGTCGCAGCTCACCAACCGCTTGCCGTCCGGGAACTCGCGATGGAAGAGGCTCTGGCTGGCGGTGATGTAGCGCTTCTGCGCCACCTCGGGCTCCTTCTCGAGCGCGGTGGTCTCGCCCTCATAGAAGGCGTAGTGATGGGCACCCATGGAACCGTAGACCTTGCCGTCGACGCCCCGCCAAAGGCGACCGTAGCCGTGCTTGCGCACCTCCTCGGGGATCATCGGCTTGGCTTTGCCCGTCTCCGGATCGAGCCCCAAGATATGCCCCGACGTGCTCCCGATGCCGAAGTAGAAATAGCCCGTGTCGTCCGTGGCGCAGTAGCGGGGATACTGCCGCCAGTTCTCCTTGTACACGTGGCCGTAGTCCTTGAACTCGCGCGTCTTCGGATTGAACGAGACCACGCCGCTGTTCGGGTACGTCGGCGACCAGATCACGCCGTCGTCGGATTCCGTCATGCTCATGGCCATCTGCGGCGCGGTCTTGTGGTGGAAGGTGAACGCCTTCTTCTCCGGGTCGAACTCGCAGAAGTGGCTATTGAAATGCGTGTAGTACTTGTTCCGCGACGAGAGAATCGACGTGTACGGACAATCCCCGCCGGGCGGGAACGGCATGGGGTATTCCTTGCTCTTGCCGGTCGCCGCTTCGATCCAGAGCAGCGCGTACCCGCCGCGATGGTCGAAAAGCCAGACGAGCACGATGTTGTTGCCCTCGGCGTCGACGGTGGCGACCGTCCCGCGGTGATTGCTCACCGGAGTGGCCACGCCGTGATGCAGGAACCCGTTTCCGAGATCCTCCTTCTCGGCGAAGGCCGTTTCGATAGCGCACCACGTCATCACGATCAGTCCCATACCCACCAGCGTGCAGTGTGTAGGACGCATAGATTCATCCTCTCAGAGTATCACTTGCTGAATCGAAACGAGCAGGGCTTCGCCTCGCCGCGGAGCACGATGTTGTCCTTCTTCGTGCCGTCCGAGTCCTCGTAGCATGGGCATGCTTGTCACGGCGCAGTATAGCGAAGCCGGATTGCCCATGAGTTCCCGTAGCATGGGCATCTTGCCCACGAGTTCCTGTGGCGCGATCAATACGACGCCAACTCACGGGCGAGACGCCCGTGCTACCTGCCACGGCCATCTACGCCGCCGGCATCCGGCAGTGCTTACGCAAAAACTTCACGTTCTTCGTCGTGGCCTCGATCGCCTGGGCGCGGCTCGTGTGCGACGATTCGAAGACATACCATCCGTCATACTGGATCTCGTTCAAGGCATCGAACGCGGCCGGCCAGTCGACAAGCCCCGGCTCGGCGATCAGCTTCTTGCCGTTCTTGACGTGCATCTGGCAGATCCGATCCCTCCCGAGCAGCTTGATGCCCGGGACGGCCTGGTCACCATATCCGTAGTGCGCCATGTTGTGCGGATCGTAGTACACCTTAACGGCCGGGTGGTCGACCAGGTCTACCAGCTTCTTGTTGTGCGCCGGACTCAACGAGTTCTCCAGGCCGATCGTCACGCCGGACTTCTCCGCCGTCGGAGCCACGCGCTGGAGCATCTGCACCACCGGACCGTACGACGACTCATCCGTCATGTCCGGCGCCTTGCTCTTGAAGAAGGCCGCCAGGATGACGCTCGCGCCGAGGAACTCCGCAACCCGCACGGCCTGCTCGATGTTCTTGCCCGCCGGCTCGACATCCAGGATCGACACCCCGCGATCCCACAGCCCCGCCAGGGACGGGATCATCATCCCCCAGCGATTCGCCTCCCGCTTATAGCGACGGACCGCGTCCCAGTCGCGGAGGTTCGGCTTGCCATGGGCGACCTGCAGCTCGACGCCGATTAGCCCCGGAATCTGCCGCGCCATCTTGAAGACGTTGAAGTTGCCCACCATCTTCATGCTGGCCGCGCGGTGGCCGATCTTGAGCGGGATTTTCACCTTTGCGTCGTTCGCCTCTTGTTGTGCTGCGCGGACCGTGCCGCCAAACGCCGCGGCACCGACTGCTGCCGCGCCGAACGATGCCTGTCGAGCGAACTCCCGGCGAGAAATCGGCGAGCCCCAATGCGAACACGAACTCTCGGTCTTCATCGTGATGGTCTCCTTCACTGCGATAGCCCTCCGTGATCCATGTCGTCAGGCGTAGGGAACGCGAATCCTTCGGGAGATTCGTGTCCCCCACCTCTAAAGAGGTGGGCCACCCAACTGGACAAGAGGTGGGCGATCCCCTTGGACATGCGTTGGGGCACCTCACTTGCCAAGAGATGCACCTCCCGGGCTTTGCTGACTGCTCAAGCATTCGGACAAGACGGGTAAGTCGCCAGCCGACAAATCACGTGATCTCCGACGCCTTCATGTGCCGTCCTTCCGCGGCGGACATCAGCGCCCCACGTGCGATCATCACTGCGGGCATGTGGTCGCGCGCCGACGGGAACGGCGGCTTCTTGCCCTGCACGGCCTCGAAGAAGTGCTCGTATTGCAGCGTCGAGGGATTCCCCTTCGCCGATGCCAGCTCGATCTGCTCTCGCTTGACGCGTCCGCCGCCCTGGCCATGCGGACGCCAGTACGCCCGCTCGTACTTCGTGGTCTGTTTCGACGAGCGGCCGGCGATCTCGATCGTCCCCCCGTCGCCGAACAGCATGTCCGGCGTGCCCGGCGCCGAGGAGTACAGGTTGCCGCCATAGGTCAGCAGTGCGTTGTTCGCGTAGCGGACGAGCACGCCGGCGTGGTCCCACGAGGTCCGCTTCTGCAGCTTCTTGTTGTGCACGCCGCCCAGCGCGGTGATCTCTACCGGCTGCGAGTCGATGAACCAGTTGAAGACGTCAATCGTGTGGATGCCCATCTCATGCACGACCGATCCGCCCTCGCTCTGCTTCATCCGCCAGTTCTTTTTGGAGTCCTCTACGGGGTCGGGATAGATCTTTCGCCAGTCAGAGCGGAACGTCTCCGCCCAGCCGTACAGGACCGACCCGATCAGGCCGCCGTGCACCTTCTCGGCCAGGGCCGCATACGGCGGCGCGTGGCGGCTCTGTGTGCCCACCTGCACGATCCGTCCCGTCCGGTCCGACGCCTCGATAATCGCCTTGGTATCCGCCAGCTCGAGCGTCAGCGGCTTCTCGCAGAGCACGTGCTTGCCGGCCTCGAGCGACGCCACCGTGCCCGGTCGGTGCAGCGTGTTCGGCAGGACCACCGCCACCGCGTGCAGATTCGGGCAGTCCTTGAGCATCTTCTCGTAGTCGGTGTAGAGGCGCGGCTCGCCGGACTTCACGAGCTTCTTCTTCTCCTCCAGCATCTCGGGCAGGATGTCGCAGAGCGCGGCCACCTCCATCTTGTCGCCGTAATGATTGACGGCGGAGATGTGTGCGCGGCTCCGATTCCCACATCCGAGGATCGCGATCCGGAGCTTCTCGCCTGAACCTAACGTAACCGGCTGCACCGCCTTCTTGGCGGCCGCGGCCGCCGCGCTCGCACCGGCCGCCAGGCCGACCCCTGCCGAAGCCGCTAGGCCCCTTCCTAGAAATGTACGTCGCGTAAGATCTTGTGTGGACATGCACCACCTCCTGGTCTTGGTTTGCGCCCCAAGCTGCATGCACTAGAGCTCGAACAGTGTGACACGGCCGCCCCCGGCCGTGAATGGTAGAAAGGTCCCAGCCGAGGGCGGCTGGGCCACAAAGCCAGGGCTGCTGCACTATTCAAACACTGTTGCGAATAGCCCAGGCCAACGATACGTTTCACTCATTCGTCGCAACAGAACCGTCCGACGCCACATGCGGCGGACTATAGTCGAACCGCCTGTGGTGAGCTTTCGTCGAACCGACCCGGTCCCCGCGGCGAAGCCGGGCCCTCGAACGAATCAGAGCCGGGCCGTCCTCGGCCCGGTCAGCCAACTCTACCGCTCAATATCAACCGGCCTGGGGACAGGCCGGCTCTGAATACGACGGATTCACAACGCAGCGTAACAGCGACCGACTCACCGCGAGCCCGCCGCCAACTTCTTGATGTAGATGTTGCGAAACTGCACCGGATCCCCATGGTGCTGCAGACCGATGGGTCCTTCTTCGGGCAAACCCGGCAGCGTCGCGGCATCGATGACCTTCTCGCCGTTGAGCACGACGGTCATGCGGCTGCCCTTCACTGTGATGAGGAACCAGTTCCACTCGCCAAACGGCCGGTCCGCCCGCTTGGTCGGGATGCACGCCTGGCGGATGGCCTGGGGAAGCTTCCGGTCGACGCGGTAGGCGTTGATCTCGCCCGACCCGAGGATCTGCGACCAGATGTTCGCCTGACACTTCGGACTGCCGCGCAGGTAGATCCCGCTGTCGCCCGCGTAGAGCCGTGGGACCGTAATCCGGCGCCCCTTCTCGTCACGCAGGAAATCGCCGTTCGGCAAGACGACCGGATGCGGCTTCATCACCGGCTTGCTCGGCAGACACCACTCGACATACAGCCGGAAGTCGCCGAAGCATCCTCTCGTCCACAACGTCTTCTTCTTGTGCTGTTTGTGCTCGGCCTTGCCGTCGTAGTAGATGGTTCCGTCACGCACGACCCAATGGCCGCGATGCCAGGGCTTGACGTCCCACTTGTCCAGCGACTCACCGTCGAAGAGGGCGACATAGCCCTCCGAGCGCAAACGGTCCTCGCTCATGAACCGTTGTTCGTCCGCTAAGGCGACGGTTCCGCCGACAAGACATACGCATAGGCACAGGATTAGTAACGAAGACGATCGGAATCGCATGAGCTGTCGCATCATTTGCTCCTTGGGTGGCCCATGGCTTCACTTGTCCTGAGCTCCGTCGAAGGGGCCGTGGGGAACCCGAATCTGCCGTCCCATTCGGGTCCGACCTGATCGGGTGGACCACCCGGCTTCTCCCGAATCACCGTTCCCGCTCGCCCGAAACCTACGCCTTGATCTCGAACCCCTCCCGCTGCCGACGCTTGAGCATGGCGTTCGCCACGTCGTCGCCGACGATCTGCTCCTTCTCCGGGTCCCATGTGAGCTTGCGCCCGAGCCGCAGGCACAGGTTCGCCAGATGACACGTCGTCAGCGATCGATGGTGCGTAAAGACGTCGGAGATGGGTGTCTCGCGGGTCTTCACGCAATCGAAGAAGTTCCGCATATGGCTGCCGATCCGTTGGCCGCGCGTTAGCTTCTCGATGGCGCCCTCCGGCAGCGGGTTCTTCTTGATTTCCTTCGTCGGCTTGCCGGACATGCCCTTGCGGCAGACGTAGAACTGATCCTTGTCGCCGATGAACGTGACACCCTTCTCCCCCCAGTGCGTGATGTTCATCTCCACGCCGTTCGGGTAGCGAATGATGATGTCATAGGCGGTGGCCGTGTTGTAGCCGTTCGGGATGCGCGGCAACGTCGCGATCCCCTCGACGGAAACCGGCCCACTGTTCTCCATGCCGATGCCCCACTGCGCGATGTCCACGTGGTGCGCGCCCCAGTCGGTGATCTTGCCGCCGGAGTACTCGTACCACCAGCGGAACATGCGATGGCATCGCTCCTTGATGTACGGCACCTTCGGCGCCTGGCCGAGCCAGAGGTTCCAGTTCAGCTCCGGCGGCGGCTCGCTCACCTTGAACGGACCGCCGATCATCCCCGGCCCGATCGCCACGGTGACGCGTTGGATCTTCCCGGCACGACCCTCACGGGCCAACGCAACCGCGGTAAGGAAGTTCCCTCCGAATTCCGTTCGCTGCTGCGTGCCCACCTGGAAGACCCGCTTGGTCTCGCGCACCACCTTGCAGATCAACTTGCCCTCGTCAATCGTCAGCGTCAGCGGCTTCTCGCAGTAGACGTCTCGTCCGGACTTCATGGCCTCGATCGCGATCTTCGTGTGCCAATGGTCCGGTGTGCCGATGATGACGGCGTCGATGTCGTCGCGGGCCAGCACGTCCTGGTAGTTCTCGTACACCTTGGCCTTGCCCTCGGTGATCGCCTCCTTCCCGTGCTCCGCCGCGCGACGATCGACGTCGCAGACCGCCACGACGTCCGCGAACTTCGTGGCGTGTTTGGCGATGCGGGTCCCGCGTGCGGTGCGCTCCGGCGTCCACCCGACGCCGATGGCCGCGACCTGGGGACGGTCGTTCTTCGCCTCCCCCCGTGCGGCCTGGTTGAGGGCCAGCATCGGCGCCGCGAATGCGCTCGAGGCCGCCAGCCTCGTAGACGTGCCAAGAAACGCTCGCCGACTCTGTTGTGGGCTCGTCATGCTTGTCTCCGTGCTGAGTGTTGTCTCGTCGGACGGTCCTTGCTGTCCTTCATGCTGAGTCATAGGCGCCCCATCCGTCAAGCACCCGCGAGCAAGAGATTTTGGGCAGGATCCAACCACGGCGCACCCCCCAAGTGGCGCTGCAGCGCGAAACGTCTTGCGTGCTCCGCGGTGCACCTTGATTGACAGACTGTAATCCACCGCCTGATGATAGAGCGTTCTTGGCTCGACCCGCTAGCAGGGAGCGGCCTGTGGCGCCGGATCATTCTGGCGTGTCGTCAGCGGAAGCCGTTCGTCTCTCCCCGGCTCGGGCCCGTCGGACGCAATACGGCACAGGAGCGAGACACATGAAGAAATCCAGCAAGCCCACACGACGGCAGTTCCTCGGCACGGGGGCGGGCGCATTGGGAGCGGCGACGTTTCCCACCATCGTCCCCGCGTCGGCCTTCGCGCGCGGAGGCTTCACCACGCCGAGCGAGCGAATCCGTATGGGGTTCATCGGCGTCGGTGGCCAGGGAGGCGGACACCTCTTCGGCAAGGCGTGGACCTACCTCGAGGGCGGATACCTCGCCCGCGAGGACGTCCAGGTCCTCGCCGTGTGCGATGCCTGGAAGGAACGCCGTGACCAGGCCGCTCATGACGTCAACGAGTCCTACGCCAGGCGGTTCGGCAAGGGCAAATACGAAGCCTGCAAGGCCTACCGCGATTTCCGCGATGTCCTCGCCCGCGACGACATCGACGCCGTCCTCCTCGGTACGCCGATCCACTGGCATGGCGTCATGGCCGTGATGGCGGCCCGCGCCGGCAAGGACATCTATAGCGAGAAGCCGACCGCCATCACCATTCACGAAAGCCAGGCGACCCGCGACGCCGTCCTCCGCTACGGTCGCGTCTACCAGGCCGGCACGCAGCAGCGCTCCGAGTATGGCCGCAAGTTCCAGATCGCCTGCGAGATGGTCCGCTCCGGCAAGATCGGCGAGCTCAAGGAGGTGTATGCCTTCCGGCCCGGCGGCTCCTTTGCCTGGAACCGCTTCGGGGCGCCCAAACCCATCCCGGATTCTCTCGATTGGGATCTCTATCTCGGCCCCGCCCCGTACCAACCGTATGCGGGAGTCGCTCACGGCCACATGTTCTGCGGCATCGGCGACATCAACTGGGGCCCCCACCACTACGATTTCATCCAATGGGTCCTCGACGCCGACCGCTCCGGGCCGGTCGAGCTGTGGATCGAGAAGGGCGTGCTTCGCCATCGCTACGCCAATGGCGTCGTCGTGCACGCCTGCCCCTACCCCGGCAGTAACCTGGAGAGCCGAGGCGGCGCGCGATTCATCGGTACGGAGGGTTGGCTCGCGGTCGATCGTGGGAACATCGTCTCCCACCCGGCGAGCATCCTGAAGCGACCCATCGCCCCGACCGACGCCGACATCTATCGCAGCAACAGCCATTCCGGCAACTTTCTTGACTGCGTCCGCACGAGGAAGCGCACGATCTGCGACGTCGAAACCGCCCACCGATCCGCCAGTGCCGTCCTCCTCGGTGGGATCGCCTTGCAGTGCAAGCGACCGCTCAAGTGGGACCCGGTGAAGGAACGTTTCGACGGAGACGACGACGCAAACCGGCTGCTCTCTGCGACCTTCCGTCCGCCGTGGCAGGTTTGAAGGAGGTGACAAGATGACCAGACGCCCCGCCGTGTTCCTCATCGCCATCGTGACGACGCTTCCTTCGGTCGTGCACGCCTCCGCCGAAGAGGACCAGGCCATCGCCGTGCTCAAGTCGGGCGCCGTTCCCGCCAAGAAGGAACAGGCATGCAAGACGCTCAAGCGGATCGGTACCGCCCGATCCGTGCCGGCCCTGGCGGCTCTGCTTACCGATTGGCCCTTGGGGCAATGGGCCATCGACGCGCTCGAGACGATGCCGTGTCCACAGGCCGACCGCGCCATCCGCGACGCTTTGCCGGTTGTGGTTCCCCAGGCGCGTGCGGCCATCGCCGACGCCCTCGGCCGACGCAAGAACCCAGATGCCGTCCCTGACCTGATCCGGCTGCTGAACAACGGTAAGCCGACGGTGGCCGTCGCGGCGGCCACCGCGCTGGGGAGGATCGGCGGCGAGGACGCCGTCAACGCCCTGAAGCGGGCCCAGGGGTCCGCGAAGCCACGCCTGCGGGTTGCCATCCGGGACGCCTTGCTCGATTGGGCCGAGCACCTGATCGCCGGGGGCAAGCATCCCGAAGCGGCATCCCTCTACAAGGAGATTGCCGCATCCGATCCCCTTCCCCACGTCCGTGCGGCGGCGTTTCGGGGAAGAGTCCGCTGCGCAGGCGACCGTGCCGTGTCGATCGTCGTCGACGCCTTGAAAGGCAGCGACGAGGTCGCGCAGGCGGTATCGATCGAGTTCGTGCGATCCTTCGAGGGCACCGACGCCACCAAGGCCTTCGCCGCTGCGCTTTCGCAGACGCCCGCGAAGGTGCAGGTCGCCTTGCTCGACGCGCTGGGTCAGCGCAAAGACACCGCCGCCCTCGATGCGGTGCTGTCGGCCGCCAAGAGCAACGATGCATCCGTTCGCGTCGCCGCACTCCAGGCGATCCAAGAGCTGGGGAGCGTCTCCCAGCTTCCATTGCTCGCCGAGGCCCTGACCACCGGGGCCGATCCGGAGAAGGCCGCCGCCCGCCGCGCGATCAAATATCTCCGTCGAGGCGACGTCGCCAAGACACTGATCGAGATGATCAAGACGGCGCGCCCTGAGATGAAGGTCGCCCTCATCAGCACGCTCCCGAGTCGAGGGGCCACCCAAGCCTCCGACATGCTCCTCGAGATGACCAAAACGGAGCCCGAGCCCGTTCGCGTCGCCGCCATCCAGGCCATGCGCAAGCTCGCCGACGAGTCTCAGGCCGAGGCGCTCCTCGAGCTCATCCTCGATGCCCGATCCGACGAGGCCCGTGCCGCCGCGCTGGAAACCTTCGTCTACGTCGCCGCCCGCAGCGAGCGCCATGACGCCCTCGCTTCCATGGCACTGACCAAGACGTCTGACGCCGGCGTCCCGGCGAAGTGCACCCTTCTTCGTGCCGCCGCCCGACTCGGCGGTCCGGGCGCGGTCGACGCCCTCCGCGACGCGTCGAAAGATTCCGATCCTCAGGTCCGGGGCGTGGCGATCGAGATGCTGGCTACCCACGCGGGCACCGACGCCATGCCCGACCTGCTGAAGATCGCCAGGCAAGCCCCGCAGCCGTCGCATCGCGCCATGGCCGTGAAGGGCTACTGGCGGCTGCTCGGGACCATGAAGGGCCTTTCGCCCGAACAGCGCTTGAAGCTCGTGCGAGATGGCCTTGCGGTCAGTGAGCGCCCCGAGGAGAAACGGCGTGGACTCGCCGAGTTGGCGAAGATTGGTCTGCCTGCCGCCATGGCGCTGGCCGAGAAGGCCTGCACCGACGAAGCCGTCGAGGCCGAGGCCGAGGCCGCCTGTCTTGAGATCGCCACGCGCTTGCTCTATACGGATCGGGACACCGCGCTCAAGTCGCTCGAACGCCTCGCCAAGGACGCCGAGGTCGAGAAGACCCGCAAGGACGCTAGGGCTTTCCAGGCGTCGCTGAAGGCGCATGCGGGTTTTGTCGTGCCGTGGTTGGTTTGCGGGCCTTATCGCCAAGACGGCAAGGTCGCCAAGGCATTGTTCGACATCCCCTTCGGCCCGGAGAAAGACGGTGACGTGGAGTGGCGGCCGCTGCCGCTGGCCGCGAACCCGGCGAACTTCTGGCAGGCGGATTTGTCGCCGATCGTCGGGGGCGATCACTGCGTGGTCTATCTCAAGACCCAGGTCTATTCGCCGAAGGCCCAGGACGTCGTCCTCGAGATCGGCAGCGACGACGGCAACAAGATTTGGATCAACGGCAAGCTCGTCCACGCGAACAATGCCGTCCGTGGCATGGCCCCCGCCCAAGACCGCGCGAAGGCCACGCTCAAGCAGGGATGGAACAATGTCCTCGTCAAGATCACGCAGCACACGCTCGGGTGCGGGCTGTGCATGCGGATCCGGGCGGCCGATGGCTCGCGGATCGAGGGATTGCGCTTCGATCCCCAGGGCAAAGCCGCCGGATGACACGAGGCCGAACCCCCTCCCAATCGCCAGCGTCTAGCAAGGACCCAATCGTTGATCAGACGCGACCGTAAGGGAGCGAAACAATGCCAGATAGGCCCCCACCCCGGCACCCACCTCCCCCTCCAGACCCTCGACACGGCCGTTCCCTCTGTGCCGTAACCGGTGTACGATGTACGCATCATGACCGAACCCGAGAACCAACAACCCGCCACCCCACCCGCCGACAAGCCCGAGCCCTCGCGACGAGAAGCGCTGCGCGTGGGCCTGACGTGTGGATTGGTCGGCGCCGGCGCGGTCGGCTACGG
Organism: uncultured Planctomycetales bacterium; assembly: GCA_964550865.1. GTDB lineage: Bacteria > Planctomycetota > Phycisphaerae > UBA1845 > JAFGLZ01 > JAFGLZ01. The sequence continues at coordinate 7,929 of CAZKCX010000014.1, read as the reverse complement.
ATTGCTCTACGACCCGAAGGGCGACCGCGGCCTGCCCAGGCACGAAGCCCGCAAGTTGCCCAACTACTTCGCCGACCTCTATGACAAGGCCAAGAGCCAGTCGATGCCCCGTCTCAGCATCGCCCGCGGCGGCCAGGACGCCGCCAAGATGGTCACTGCCGCAATGGAGCCGTTGGGAGGCATGAAGACCTTCGTGCAATCCGGCGACGTGGTCTTGGTCAAGCCGAACGTCGGCTTCGCCAGTTCGCCCGCGATCGGTGCGACCACGAGCCCGGAACTCGTGGAGGCGGTCGTGGCGGCCTGCAAACAGGCCGGCGCCTCGCGCGTGATCGTGGCGGACAACCCCATCGCCACCCCCGCGACGGCCTTCCAGAAGTCCAAGATCGCCCAGGCGGCCGAACGCGGCGGCGCGGAGGTCATGCTGCCGGCCGAGCCGTACTTCCACAATGTGGAGATCCGCCCCGACAAGCCCGACCCCCGCAAGGGACAATCCCTCGGCGAATGGCCGATCTTCTGGCGACCCATCGCCGAGGCGACGAAGGTCATCGGCCTGCCGACGGTCAAGGACCACAACCTCTGCTCGGCCTCGATCTGCATGAAGAACTGGTATGGTCTGCTGGGCGGACGCCGCGATCAGTTCCACCAGGCCATCGACAACATCGTGAGCGACCTTGGCCTGATGATCAGTCCGACTCTCGTCATTGCCGACGGCAGGCGTGTCCTGATGCGGAGCGGGCCGACCGGTGGCCGTAAGAGCGATCTGAAGCCGGCGAACACCGTCGTCGCCGCCATCGATCAGGTCGCCTGCGACGCCTGGTGCTACGAGAACCTCATGGAGCGAGATCCCGCGCGCTTGAAGTACCTCGAACTCGCCCAAGCCAAGTTCGGTGAGGACGAGTCCCTCAAGCGATTCGGCAACCGCGACTGGCGGAGCTACAAGTCGCAGGGTCTGGTGAAGGAAGCCACCCTGAGCTGATCCCGTTACGATTGGACTCTGCTACGTATACCCCCTGCCGACCTCAAGCGCGACGTGGGTGGTGTGCGTCACTGCAACCACAAGGTTCCAGCTCCTTGCGGCCGAAGCCGCCAATCGGTTGCCGGCGACAGGGTCCTTCCTCCCTAAGCCCTTTTCAGTAAAAGGATAATGAGCATAACCGCATGACACCGCGTGTGTAAGCCCTGCGTACGTCTTCTTAGGCTATCGCAAGAGTTAACCAGAAACTAATCGCCGCCATAGGCTAAAGTCGCTATAATCCGACCACTTCGCTCGCCGTCGGGGCCGAGCGAAAAGAGAGTGGGAGAATGCCGAGGGTTCGGCGCGGGACGAGGGAGGAGGTTATGCCATGAGGTATTCCTGTGCGGTTGCAGGCGTAGCGGTCCTGTCGATGGTAGGAGGGTTGCATGCGGACCTGGTCAACACCACGGTGCACTTCAACGCTGGTGGGGACTCTTTCTCGGCGTCACTGAACGTCAGCGGTACGGCAACACTGAACGCGTCGGGAACGTACTACACGTGGGCCGGCTGGCCCGTTAGCTCCTGGATCAGTGCGGGGCTAACGTTCAACAACGGCGGCCGACAGCTCGGGACCGACCCGGACACTGTTGTCATTCAGAAGGACCCGACCGGGAATGGGAACCTCGACTTTGAGCGGCTATTCACCACGCTGGATGACGCGCACCTCAATCAACTGACAGCGGACTTGATGGGCGGTTCTACGAAGTCCTTTGGATTGGACCAGCTGGTCCTCACAGAGGACGGTTTCAATTTCCTCGAACTGAGACTGGACACGGCGGCGGCGATTACGGAGCTGACGCTTTCCGCTTCGGATTTCGACGAGCAGCAGATCTGGTCCTACGACATGCCCGACCCGTGCGATCCCTTCGGCGGGCCGCTGGGGAAGGCGGAGTATCTGATCGGATCAACGGGGGACATGAGTGCAGGTTTCGAGATGGACATCTCCGGCGGCATGTACATCTATGGGGTCGAGGTCTGGGACATGGGGAACCTCGCGCATCTCTCCGATACGATCGTCACCTCCGGAGGGATTGGTGGCCTCTTGAGGCTTCAGGAAGTCAACGAGCCCTATCCCAAAGACGTCGAGTTCACGCTGGGGGGCTCCGCGGAGAACCCACTGACCGGCGAGACCCTCACGGTAAGCATGCCGTTTTCCGCGGGCGGTCACGAAAGCAACACGGTGTGGTACGGCTCGAACGCCTACTACAAGATCAACTTGGATTGGTCGTACGACGGTGAGGTCACGCTCGGGGACATCTCATACGACCTTTACGACACGATTGAGGACATCATCCCCGAACCGGCCACCGTCAGCGTCCTGGCGCTCGGCGGCGTCTGCATGGCACTCGTGCGAAGGCGGCGCTAAGCAGAGCTTGCCGCGGACGTATTCAGGTGTGCCTCACATGAATAGGAGGGACCGAGACGTACTTCGGTCCCTCCTCGTCCATTCCAGTCTGACATGGGCCCTGCATGCCTCGCGAGCCGGACGCGCGACACGCCCCTTGGCGCTGCGCTTCCTCCCTCACGCCACCTCGGACGGAAGCGGAATCGGCGGCAGCCCGCGTCGCTTCTCGAGAATCGAAACGAAGTTTCCGCCGAGGACCCGCGTCTTGTCCTCGTCGCTGATTCGCGAGTAGATCACCTTGCCGAGCTGCGGCGCCTGCGCGAGGAACGGGATGTCGCTGCCGAACAGAACGCGCTCCACGCCGACGGACTCCACCAGCCGGTCGACCACCTTGTACGTCAGCTCGCTCGTGCAGGTGTCGCATACGATGTTCCGATGGAACCGACACGTCTCGGCCGTCTCGGCGATGCCGGCCCAGCCGCCGCCGTGGTGTCCCAAGATGACGGTGGCGTCCGGGAACTCCGCCGCCACGTGACCGATCAGTTCCGGCCGACAGCCCGTGTTGACCCAGGAATGGATCAGAACGGGCAGGGCATGCCGGTTTGCGAACTCGAACGCCGGCCGGTAGCGGGCGTCGTCGATGTCGGTCTTGTGCGTGGCCGGGTGTAGCTTGATGCCGACATACCGTGGGTCTTGGAACGCCCGTTCGAGCAAGATCGGTCCCTCGTCGGCATAGTGCGGGCTGAACCCACAATACAGGTAGAAGCGATTCGGATGGCGGGCGATCGCCTCCTCCGCGAGCCGATTGCCGTCCGTCGGCGACGGCCCCATGACGGCATGGTGCGAGAGAGCGAGCGCTCCGACGCCCAATCGATCCATCTCTTCGACCATCGCGTCGGCCGAGCCATCACCGAAGACCGGAAACCCCCAGCGGCCCATGTGGCCGTGTGCGTCAAAGACAAAGACGCCCAGCGGTTCACGACGCTGGAATCGAGACAGTAGATCGTCGCCGTTGCTCATGCGCTGCCGATGCTCCGGGTCTTCCCGTCGACTACCTCGCCTCCGCCAACATCTCCTGAAGGTTCTCGCCCAGAATCCGATCGCGTGCGCCTTGGGGGATGTCCGCACGCAGAATCGGTGCGAGCGACGCCCCCGGCTCGAACCAGGGGAACCGCGTACCAAACACGAGCGGCCGCGGACCGAACCGCTCGACCACCGTTTCGTAGAGCCGAAACGGTTGGAGCCAGGAGGTCTCGAACCGGAGCTCGGCGAATCGATCGAGCAGCGGGAGGATGGTCCGCATCTCGCGGTAGCCCTCGTTGCACACGATGAGCCGGAGTTGCCCGAAGCTCTCCAGGACGGTGATCAGCTCGGGCCATTCGAACTGGTCCCGCTCGATCAAGACGACGAATCGCCGGGCCTGCGCCTCCTCCAGTAGCGGGCCCACGACCATCGGGTGAAAGAGGAAATAGTGTTCCTTGGGATAGAGGCGGAACGCTCGCCATCCACGCTGCATGTAGCGATCCAGGAGTGGCTTGGGCTCTGGGACGTCCTCCGCCCAGTGCGGCAAGGCGATCGGACACGGCTCGAAGAACCCTCGATGGGAAGCCAGCTCTCGCTCCAGAAAGCCCTCGCCCTCGACCGGATCATATTGCAGCGACGTGAACTCCCCCGCCAGGGCTCGGTCCACTCCCGCCCGCTGCAGCGCCTCGCGGGCTTCCTCGGCGGTTACGGGCCACTCCGAACGCGGCGTGCCCGACTTGCCCACCATGCAGTTGACGTCAAAGATCAACGAGGACCCCCTCTTGCATTCCACCGGAAGCCAACGTGACGCGTGGGTCTGCGGAAGCCAGTCATGTAGGCCATCGTAGGCGCGCGGCGAACGGCGTTCAAGCGAACCGCCCTCGTGTTGACCTGGCAGAAGGATCGAACCGTGGTGGTGTGGTGAGCCAGGATATGCGTTGCTGTGAAGCGTGTCCTTGCTGACAAAAGCGGTTTCACATGATGCTCTCCGTCCCCGAGCGGTGGAAGAGGCCACCACCGCGCCGGTGCATTGCCGTACACGTCTTATCGGAATAGGGGCAAGCGATCGGGCCCCACCGGCCGATATCCCTTACGGAGTGTGGAGTACGTCTGCGAAAGCTTGCTCCACACACCGAAGAACAGCGAGGGTTGTATCCCATTGCAGTGCAATATCTAGCGCTCTCGGCCTCCCGCATTACCCAAGAGGCCGAACGCAATCGTCGGGGAGGATTTCCATGCACCGTCGGCAAGCGTGGTTTGTCTGTCTCGTTGGATGGGTCGTTGTGGGAGGCGCGGTGGAACCCGCCGCAGCGGGGTTCTGGCGGGACGTGGCGCGAGGCCTGCAATATGCCGGTTGGCGACCCATCGACGGCGGTGAGATCGCCGTCGTGCCGAGCCAATTCGGGGACGGCTGGACGGTCCTGACCACCAAACGCCTCGATGGGGAGAGCCTCTACGGCGGCGTCGTCGGTATCGATCTGTTCTCCGTGCGGGATCCCCTGACGAACCAGCTCGTCCCGGTCAACCTCAACACGGAGTTCTCCGCTCGGCGCTGGGTAATCCCGACGGCCAAGCTTCGCATCGCTACGGACCAGACAGGCACGAACAACCCCTCCGTTATCGGGTACGACCTCTGGTTCCGAACGGGGGCCCTCAACGTCGAAGCCCGCGGAGAAGGCTCGCTGGAGATGGAGCTGGAGTTCAACGCCCTGGGGTTCTACAGCCTCGACGCCTTCAACAGCAATCGGGGCGAACTGACGCTCAGCGGCCTCCTGGCCGACGAGACCCGAAGCATGGACTACGACATCGGTCCGGTCTCGGTCGAGGGACACGTGCTCATTGACGGACTGTACCTTCTCATGGATCCCGTCTTCGAATCCATGGGAGCGGAGAATCCGTTCGCCGCGTTCAGCAGCCTTGCCAAGCTCCAGAACCAGCTTCAGGAGCGGGACATGCTCCTAGCCCGTCTCGACGCCGGCGAGACCTTGACCGACGAGGAGATGCAGCAGATCTTGACGACGTCGCTGATGGAGTCCATGCTTGGAGGGACAGCGAACGACCGCGTGGCCGTTGCCATCGAGCAGCTCAGTGGCACGATGGACAGCATGCCGGAGTTCTCCGAGAGCGCCGTCTACCACGTGCCCGAACCGGTATCGATGGGTCTGTGGCTTCTTCCCGTGCTCAGCATCGCAATGCGTCGCCGCCGTCCTGCCGAGGGATGACAAGCCCTCCGCGCGCTTCGCTGGCGAGCCGAGGCCGACGGCTCACGTGGGCGCTTCTCCCGCTGGGGGTGGTGCCGGCGGTTGTCCTCGCCACGATCCTCGGACGCGAGACGGTCACCTGCCCCATCTGCCGGCAAGAGTTCGAGGCCGTCGTCCCCTCCTCGGAGGATACATCGGGCGGAGTGGATCGAGACCTGTTTGCCCGCTCCGCGGGCCCGCAACCCGTCTTCTACCGGATCAGTACGTGCCCGCGCTGCTACTACAGCGGCTACCGAAGCGACTTCGGGCCTCGAATCCGTTTTCCACGGGGCTTCAAGCGGCGGATCCTGGAGTCTCCGAAGCTCGATCCGAACATGGTAATTACGCCCGGCACCGACCAGCGGATGATCCCCGCACTCACACGATACCGCCTGGCCGAGCAATGCTATCGCTGGCGAGGGATGAGCGACGAGGCCATGGCATGGCTCTGCCTGCGCGCCTCATGGGTGGCGCGGGACCTGGGCTCGGTGATCCCACGGAGCGATCGTCTCCAACGGGTGATGGGCTTCATCGAGCGGTGGCTGCCCGAGGAGCGAAGAGGCGGCAACCAGGCGGACCGTGAGCTCCAACTGGTCACGCATGTCGCGGCCCAACTCGCCGAGGGTCGCTTCAGCGCCTATCAGCGACCGTACGTGGAGTTCATCCTGGCGATGTTGTGGCGCCGACACGGCGAGAACACATTGTTCGAAGCGGTCTATCCGAGAGGGCAACCGCTCGATGCCCTGCCCGATGCCCTTGCCGAGCGCGTTCGAAAGACTCGCGAGTCGATTGCCGAGGAGCGTCGTTGGCAGCGTCGGGCGCTGGAGCATTTCCTCAAGGCCGTCGACGGTCGGACCGTAACACCAACCAACCGACCGGCGGCCAACTACCTTATCGCCGAACTGTATCGCCGGCTGGGCGAGCGGAACCGGGCGATCCGACACTACGATGCCGCACTCAACGATCCGAAGACCGACGAGCATCTTCGAACGTGGGCTCGCGAGCAGCGCTCGCTCCTCGAGCCGTAACCGTTCCTTACGGCGCGGTGGTCATGACCACGGGCTCACCGAAAAGGGCCGCGCCGTGCCGGATGTAGCTCAGGGCACATGCGAGCTGGAGGGGGTCGTCCGCGTGGACCCGCCCTCGCTGGTCCACGACGAAGGCGGTGGCCGAAAGCCCGGCCGCGGAGTACGCGTGGGCAAGCGCCTCGGCCTCGACGCTGGACGAGATCCGGGCGTGGTCCGCGCGTCGAAGGCGCAGAAACTCGCGATGGCCCTCCTGCATCGCCTCGGCGGGCCCGTCGACCACGAGCGAATCGATCCGCAGCTTGCCGTCCGCAAGACGTCCGACCAAGGTGGCCCGTCGATTCATGGGCCCGTCCCGCTCGGCCCGCGTTGCGGCCGTGAACCGCACCCGCGCCTCCGGTAGCGTCTCGACAAGCCATCCGACCAGGATCCCCCAGCCCCGGACGAGATCCGCGTCCGGGGCCACCGTCCGCGTCGCCCCATTGGGGACCGACTTGGGAGACTCCAGGGACGTCGATTCAATGGGGTCGACGGGGACCGAACCAGGGTGGGCCAGCCAGCGCCCCTGATCGTCCGGATGGATCCATAACGACAGTGCGGCCTTCTCGAGGGTCGACAACACGTTGCCGTGCTTCGTCAAGCTCTCGCGCTCGTCCACGACGAACACGGGAATCCACGTTCGGTTCGGGTAGAGGTCGATGTCCCTCGCCATCCCCTCCCACCATGCCCAGAGCCGGAGCCACTGGTAGGCCTGGCGGGTCGTGAGGGTGACGGGCTGCTCCAGGCGGGTGGCGGATTGGCCGACCGGATCGCTCGCTTCGAGCGCATCATGGATCGCCCCCACGCGGAAGACACCGCTCGGGTCCGCCTCCATCCCGTGATAGTGGTACCGGTAGACGTTGTACGCACGGCGCCAGAGCATCACAGTCCGCTGGTCTACAGGACGTTCCGTCGCACCGGAAACGTTCGGTTCGTCGGACTGCTCTTGCAGAGGGGTCTCGCGCAGCGTCTTGTCGACGGCGTCAAATTGTCCCAGGGCGGCCTGCGCATAGGCGAGCTTTCGCCGGATCGCGAAGTCCCCCGGATGGGCCTGCACGACTTGACCGAGAAGCGTGCATGCCTCCTCGTAGCGCCCGGCGGAGACCAGCGCCGTCTGAACCGGCTTGCGGCCCGGCGGCTTCTCGTCGAGCACCGAGACGTCCATGTCCCCGTAATGGGTCATCATCAGCGTTCGCGGGATCGGCGTGGCGGTGGCCACCAGAATATCGACGCCGCCATTGC
>CAZKCX010000013.1:22985-23493 GCA_964550865.1 uncultured Planctomycetales bacterium | reverse complement strand
CCGGGACGACTACCTTCGTCTCCCGCCGGCGTGGCCGCGGTACAGGCGCGTCGGGGCGAACTCGCCCAACTTGTGTCCGACCATGTCCTCCGTGCAGAACACGTTGACATGCTGCTTTCCGTTGTGCACCGCGAACGTATGCCCGACGAACTCCGGCACCACCGTGCATGCGCGCGACCAGGTCTTGATCGGCGCCCGATCGCCCGTTTCCTTCGCGCGCATCACCTTCCGGAACAGCTTCTCGTCGACAAAGGGGCCTTTCTTGAGGCTGCGCGACATTGTCTTTCCTCACTGCCCCGTCGCCACGCGGACCGGAGGGTCCCTCGCGGCGACGACCGCTACTTCGGCAGCGGTAGCTGCCCGTATCGTTTCGAACGACGCCGGCGCAAGATGCGCTTGGTCGACGCCCTTCCCTGCTTTCGAGTCCGACCGCCCTTGGCCGGCTTGCCCCACGGCGAACACGGGTGCCGTCCCCCCCCGCTTCGGCCTTCGCCTCCGCCCAACGGAT
>CAZKCX010000013.1:22107-22975 GCA_964550865.1 uncultured Planctomycetales bacterium | reverse complement strand
TCTGTAAGGTCCTCAGGGCCCACGCGAAATCCAAGCTCTTGAGCGGGGATTACCCCGGCCTTTCCGAGGCGAACGTTCTGATGGTCGGCGTTGCCCAGGATGCCGATCGTCGCCCGGCACTCCCCACGCACCTGTCGCATCTCACCTGACGGCAGGAGCAATGTCGCCCAATCGCCTTCCCGGGCGACCAGGCGTGCGCCGGAGCCCGCCGAGCGGACCATCTTGCCCCCCTGCCCGGCGATCAGCTCGATGTTGTGCACGTCCAGCCCGACGGGGATGGACTTCAGCGGCATGCAATTGCCGGCTTTGGGCTCGACCTTCTGGCCCGACTCGACGGTATCGCCCGCCTGCAGGCCGGACGGAGCGAGCATATAGCGCCGTTCGCCGTCGGCGTACTCCACTAGGGCGATGTGGCAGGTCCGGTTCGGGTCGTACTCGACGGCAATGACGCGAGCCTCGACGTCGTCCTTGTTCCGCTTGAAGTCGATCCGTCGATAGCGGCGCTTGTGCCCGCCGCCGCGATGCCACGCCGTGATCTTGCCGTGATGGTTCCTGCCGCCCGTCTTCTTCAACGGTTCGAGCAGCGACTTCTCCGGCTTGCGACGTTTGTCGGTCAACTCGTCGAACGTATTGACCGACGATTTCCGTCGTCCGGCGGATGTCGGTTTGTAGACCTTGATGCCCATGATCGTCTCTCGGCTTCGTCTTCCGCCCGTGCGACCTTCGACTCTCTAGAACAGGTCGATGTGGCTGTCGGGATCCAACACCACGACGGCCTTCTTCCACTCCTTCGTCGTGCCGCGCTTGTAGCGAACGCGACGGGGCTTGCCGCGCCGAATGTCATCGCCCGTCCGGGGAAGGCCACGGC
>CAZKCX010000013.1:0-22097 GCA_964550865.1 uncultured Planctomycetales bacterium | reverse complement strand
GCCCGCGTCGCAGGCCCACGCGGCGCGGCTTGCCCTTGCGGTTGGAGGTCCGCACGTCCATGACCTTGACGTTGTAGATCTTCTCGACGGCCTGCTTGATCTGCGCCTTGTTGGCCCTCGGATGCACTTCGAAGCTGTACGATCCACCGCGGGCCGATCGCGAGTTCGTCTCGTCGTGCGCCTGCTGGCTCTGGAATGTGACCTTTTCGGTCACGAGCGGCCTGACGATGATGTGGTAGATGTCCATCGACCACTACTCCTTTGCTTCCGTGCCGCTGCCTTCGTCGGCGCCCGCGCCGGCGACAACGGCTTCCTCCATCTTGGCCGGCCCGTGGAGCAGCACGTCATACGCCGCCTTCGTCATCACGAGTCGCTTCCGACGCAGCACCGCGTACGCGTTGAGATGTTCGACCGGCATGATGTCGACCTTGGGGATGTTGCGGCCGGACTTGAGGATCGTCTCGTCGGGCTGCGGCAAAGCCACGACGCATCCCCGATCGGCCTTGAGGGCCCGGAGCATCTCGGAGAATCGCTTCGTCTTGGGTTCGTCGAACTCGAGGGCATCGAGGAGGAGGAAGTCGCCGGAAAGGGCCTTGGCGAGGATGGCGTTCTTGCAGGCCAGGCGTCGCATCTTCTTGGGCATGCCCTTGCGATGCTTCTGCGGACGCTTGGCAAAGGCCACACCGCCGCCGCGGCGGATGACGGTGCGGATGCTGCCCATGCGTGCTCGCCCGGTGCCCTTCTGGCGGTAGAGCTTCCGTGTGCTGCCGATGACCATCCCTCGACTTCGCGTCGTCGCGGAGCCCTGTCGACGGTTGGCCAGGTACATCACCACCGCTTGCTTGAGCAGCGCGGGACGTACCTCCCCGCCGAACGCCGCCTCGTCGAGCGCGACGGTTTCGACCTGGTCGCCGTTCTCGTTGTATACCGGCACGTCGATCATCGTTGATGCCTCTCGGCCCCAGACGCACTGGTGCCCGTTTCCGAGTCCGCCTTACTCGCCGTCTCCCTTGCCGGCACCGGCCGTCTCGGCCCCGTACACGACAAGCTTATGGACCTTGGCGGGCTGCTGCGCGTCGTCGCTGTCGACCACGAGAAGCAGCCGCTCGACCTCTTTCGGCTGACGTTTGGCCACGCTGGGCTTGACCAGCACATAGCCGTTGTTGGCGCCGGGGATGCTCCCGCGAACCAACAGCAGGTTTCGAACCTTATCCACGCCGACCAGTTGGTGATTGCGGCTCGTCCGTCGGACGTTTCCCATCTGGCCGGCCATGCGCTTGCCCTTCTTCAGGTTTCCGCCGTGGCCCAGGTCGGATCCATGGCTCGAGATCGAACCGGGCGACCTGTGCTTGCGTTCGGTGCCATGGCTGGCCGGCTGTCCGCCGAAACCGTGTCGCTTCATCACGCCGGCGAACCCCCGGCCCTTTGTGGTGCCGACCATATCCACGAACTGGATGTCATCGAAGACGTCGACCGTCCAGGAATCTCCGTGTTCAGCCTCGACAGGCCCTTCGTGCGAACGGACCTCGCGGATAAACCGTTTGGGGCCGGTGCCCACCTTGGCGGCGTGGCCGATCTGCGGCAGAGTCGAGCGATGGGGCTTGACGTCCTCGAACCCCAACTGGACGGCGTCGTAGCCGTCGGTGTCCCGGGTCTTGACCTGCAGGACCGAGCACGGGCCGGCCTGGATCACCGTGACGGGGACGGTCTGACCCGCCTCATCGTACACCTGGGTCATCCCGACCTTTTTGCCTAACAGTGCCGCGACCATATGAACAAAGCTCCCCTGTCGCCTGGAACAAGCGATGGTCTGACGCGCGATGCACCTCACGCGTCCGCCATGTTTAACCTAATGGGGCAAACGAAGAACGCCGCCAGACGTCCCACCAGCCCCGCGGAAGGGCCGGTGCGTCACTTCAACTGCATCTTTACGAAGACGCCCGCGGGCACCACCAGTCTGTTCAGGGACTCGACCGTGCGGGCCGTCGGTTCATGGATGTCGATAACCCGCTTGTGAGTCCGCATTTCAAACTGCTCTCGAGACTTCTTGTCGATGTGGGGTGAACGCAACACGGTGTACCGCTCGATTCGCGTCGGCAGCGGGATCGGTCCACGAACACGGGCGCTGGTCCGCTTGGCATGGTCGACGATCTCACGAGCCGACGCGTCCAACGCGCGGTGGTCGTAAGCCTCCATCCGAATGCGTATCATCTCACCGTCCATCGGCGCTACTACTCCTTACGCACTAGAGCGTCAGAGAGACAGAACGATCATCGTAGCAACTGGAAATTGTTTGTCAAGCAAATCTTGGGAGTGCCGTGGTTTTGCGGGAATCTCGGGGCTTTCACGCCCTTCCCGATGCAACCAACCTACCCGCTGCGATCCGGAAACCCTACGGGGCGGCCTGGATGAGGCTTCGGTCTTCCTCCAGCCGTTTCTCCTCGCGGCGACGCTGTCGTTCTAACTCGCGGTTGGAAAGCCATTTAACCTGGAACGGGGCTCGACGACGGCACAACAGCACGGGTCTGCCGTCCTCCCCGAAGAGCTGGTGGTGATCCAGCCGGTCGGTTACCAGCGCGACGGGCATCGACCCCTGCGTCGCCAGGGATCTTCTCTCCCGACTCGCGTACTCCCAACGATCTAAGTCCATCTTTCCCTGAATCTTGTTCGAAATCGCCTGCAGTTCTCTCGGCAACGTCCTGTGCTCATGCACCCACCGCTCCAAGGCGTCGGACAGGACCCTCAACTCCGCCCTGGCCGCCTCACGGCGGATCTGATCCCGTCGAAGGCCGAGTGCCACGAGCAGCAACACCATGGAGACGGCCAGCGCGAGCAGAATCCGAATGGTATGGCGCTTTCGCTCCAGGACGCGTCTGTCCTCCCTCCTGTCGCGCGCCCCCGAACTCGAAACGGTCACGGATCCCGATTCCGCCACGGTTCGCTCAGTGCTGGAAGCGGAAGGTGTCATGGGGCCCCTGTCAGGTTCTATGCGTGCCGACTCGACCTATCACCTAACTGTACCTTCCCGGCCGCGCTCTTCGCAAGTTGAAAGATGTCGGCGACATGGTCGGGGGTGCATCAAACGGATCGTTGCAGGGATGCCGTCTATGGCGCGATCCGCCCGAGCCGCCGCATTCATGCTGCGCGGAGATGGACCGCGCGAGATGAATCTCGCGGCTCGGGCAAGGGATGCGCAGCGTCTGCACGGGGACGCTCGTGCAACCGAAATCGAGATGCACCCCATGGTCGGCCTCGAGAAGAACGTAATCCACCACCCCGACGAAGGCTAGTGAGCCGACGTCCCGCACGCCCTGTCGGACGGATCCATTCACGAGCCCTTGAGCCCTCGGCGGGCGTGGCGCAGGCTTGATCTGGACGCATGGAAGCCTCAACATGCTTGGCATGCGCGTCGCACTCATCGGCAGTGTCAGTTCGTCCTGGACGGTCCTCGATGCCCTGATTCGCAACGCGATCGACGTCGTCGGGGTGCTGGGGGTGAACGAATCGCAGGCCGAACGCATTAGCGACTACCGCGCTCTGCGCCCCTTGGCGCTGCAAGCAGGAATTCCCTATTGCTCCTTCATTCGGGTGGACGAGCCCGCGGTCGAGGCCTTTCTGCGTGATTGCGTACCGGACTCGCTCTGGGTCATCGGATTGAGCCAACTCCTCCCGCCCCCGCTGTTCGAGATCGCTCCGCAGGGGGCGATCGGATTCCATCCGACCCCACTGCCGAAGGGGCGAGGCCGCGCGCCGGTGGCATGGACGATTCTCCTGGATCAGCCCGCCGCCGCCTCGCTCTTCTTCCTTACCGAAGAGGCCGATGCCGGGGACCTCGTTCTGCAACGAAGCGTACCGGTCTACCCGAACGACTACTCGGAAGACCTCATCGCACGGACGAATCATGTGCTGGCGGAGATGGTCAGGGACCTTGCGCCGCGGATTCGCGATGGGGACCTGCCTCGCGCGGCTCAGGACCACAGCCAGGCCACCTACTATGCGAAGCGGACTCCGGCGGACGGCCTGATCGACTGGAACGAACCCACCGATAGGATCTACAAGCTGATCCGCGCGGCGGGAAGACCGTACCCTGGTGCCTTCACCTGGTCGGGCCCGAATCGAATCACGGTATGGCGCGCGAGACCGAGCGAACGTCGCCCGGCAGGAGACCTCCGGCCCGGCACGGTCTTCGAGACGGGCGAGACCACATGGCACGTGGTCACGGGAGACGGCGCGCTCGAGTTGACCGAGGTCGAACTTCCGGTAGGAATGGACGCCGCGCGTGGGCTCGCCTCGGGCGTCGTTCTGGGGAAGCCTGGCGTGAACTCCGCCGGTGAGAAAGGAAGTGAAGAAGAATGAGAATGCTCGTCGTAGCTCCTCACCCCGACGACGAGGTCCTCGGGCTCGGGGGGGCCATCCACCGTTTCGCCGCGGAAGGACATCCCATCACCGTCGCCATTGCGACCAAGGGATGGACACCTCTGTTCTCCAGCGAACAGGTCGAGCGTGTTCGCGCCGAAGCGCGAGCCGCCAACGACGTCCTCGGCACCAAGGACTTGCGGATGCTTGATCTGCCCGTTACGCGCCTGGCGGAAATGCCGGAAGCGGAGCTTAACGAGACTTTCGAAACGCTCATCCAAGGCGTCCAACCCGAAGGGGTCTTTCTCCCCTTTCCCGGAGATCGGCATGAGGACCATCGCCAGATCTTCGACGCCTGCATGGTCGCCCTTCGTCCTCAACCGGCCCGCCAAGCCCTTCGTTTGGTCTTGTGCTACGAGACCGTGAGCGAAACGCACTGGTCCGTCCCCGCGATGGAACCTGCGTTCACCCCTCAGCACTATATCGACGTGAGCGATCATCTCGATGCCAAGTGCGAGGCCATGCGCTGCTACCGTTCCCAGCTTCAAGAAGCCCCGTCGGCAAGGTCGATGGAAGCGATCCGCTCCTTGGCGGTCTGGCGAGGGAGTACGGTGGGCCTCCATGCGGCCGAGGCCTTCATGGTCGTGCGCTCTGTCGCCCGCTGACAGGCCTTCGCGGTTGGTCGTGCCGTCGGACGCGTCCCGCGACAGCTTCGGTCGGGCCGATCCCAACGGCATCCGGTTGTGGTGTGCTTATGGTCGACTCCCCTCGATGATGGCCTTCAGCGAATCGAACTGTTTCTGGAAGATCTCCGGCGTCACCCAGTACTGCGTCGGGGGATTCAAGGCATAGCACCAGATCATCGGGCATCCGTGTGCCCTGGCCGCTTCGGCCTTCTGCCGGTTCAAGGCAGGATCCACACCCCAATCCCGCAAGGCGGATCCGTCGTACACGAGGGACAGAAACGGAACGGCGGGGAGGCCGAGCACGGATACGTTGTAGTCGGCGCAGTCGGCCAACCGCTGAACTGCCCCGGCATCCGTATCGTAGTTCGAGAAGTTGGCGTAGGTTTGTACGGGAACGCCCGAATGGGTTTCGATCGGCAACCAGGGCGACGGAACAAACTCTTCCGCCCCGCCGTGATACCCGCCGTTCCACCAGAACCGGGGGATGGCGGTCACCTCTGCGGCCGGCAAGCCGGACAGGAAGGTCTGGTCCGCGTCATCAACCCTTCCGTCGTTGTTGTAGTCGCCGATCGGATCCTGGGAGAGCACAGCTTGGAGGAATAGAAGGGCATCCTCGTCATCCTCCACGCCGTCTCGATTCAGGTCCCCTGCCGGCATGGCTCCCAACCCGCGCAAAAAGGCATGCATGATGTCCGCGTGCAGCTCGCCGAGCTTGCGGTTGTGCTCCTCGGGACTTCCGCAGCTCCGACAGTCGTCGTAGAGAAGCGGATCGAATCTGTATCCGCTCGTCCTCGCCACGTAGGCGGTCTCGCAGTGGGAGAAGATTCCCGCAACCATGTCCGGATGCACCCCAGCCGCTCGCAGGTTGCGGCCGGCCTCGAACCACCCGGCGATCTGCCTCCGGCAGGCGCGGCGGCCCGGACAGAACATTAACCTCGATTCGGTCTTTCCGCTCGGCGCGTGCTCCGGGTTGTAGTACGTCTCCAGGGGAGCGGTCGTGTCATGCAGGTAGTTGGGATCCAGCGACTCTATCGGGGCCGTAGCACCCAGTCCGCCCAACGTATTCATCTCGAGCCAGAGCGGCACCCCTTCCTGCGCCAGCTCGATGCCCATCCGAAGCTTGCCCGTCGCGGGACCGGTGGGGCCACTCGTCACGTTCGCCAAGATCGCGCCCCCACATCGGACGATCTCTGCGAGCACCTCCTTGCCCAGACCGTCGGCTGCCCAATAGGAGCCGTTGCTTTGCACGACCACACGAGGCCCGCCGTTGTACGAAGGCAGCGTGCGAAACATTTCCACGGCCTCGTCCAGCGTAAACGCGCCAGCGGTGAAGTCGGCGTCGTAGACGTTCGAGCAAAGGTCAACGTATGGCCTCCTCGGCGGATCGAACGCGTACTTCCCCGCCTCCGGGACGAGCTTTCCCGAGCCGCCCAACGGGACGGACAACTCGTAATACCCCTCGGTATCCGTCAGGGCGGAAGCATCGGTCCCTTCCATGGCGACTTCGTATCCTGCGATTGGCGCCCCGTCATGGGTGAGCACGCAGCCGGAGACCTTCACCCGACCCGCCACGACGCGGAAGTCTTGCTCCGACACGTCGGTCTGGACCCGCGCGTAGCTCCGAGTTGAAACCGCGAACTCGTACTGATCGGAGACACATTGAACTTGCCCCGTCCAATCGAACGGTACCTCGACCTTGTAGTTGCCGTACGGCCCTGTCGTCGCGGTTCCCCCTGCCTCGTTCGCCATGATGTGCACGTCGGCAACGCCCTGGCCCGATGGTGCCGCAACGCGGCCGGAGATCTGGGGCCAAACGGTAACGACATACTGCGTCGTTCCCGATTGCGTATTCCGGCACACGATCTCCTCGCTCCCGTCGGGCGGCGTGTAGCGCAAGGTCACGACGTGGGAGCCGCCGCCGGACAACGTGCCCGAGCGTCGGCCATGCGTTGCCGCGGGCCCCGAATCCTCGTACTCGTTCACGGACCACGTGTAGGTTCCGTCGGGCAAGGGCAGTCCGTTCCCATACACCGCCTGGACCGTGAGCTCGATCGGGCGAGGGCCCGACACGGCATCGACCCGAAATCGCATTTCCGGTACTGGCGGCTCTTCCGGGTCGGTCGCAGGATCGTCGACCGCCGGTTCTTCCCCGACGAGACCTCCATCCCCGGTCGCATCGCCGCCATCGGCAAGGTCCTCGCCACCACCGGCCTCCTCCACAACTCCGGCAACGTCCGTGCCAGGATCCGTACTGCCCGCCCCTCCGCCAACGGAGGTGAGCGGGTTATCGGAAGAATTTGGCGCCGAACCACATCCGAGAGAAATGCAAAAGGACAGAGCCCCCAAGATCAGCAAACCTGCGTCCCGTGGAATGCAACGCATAAATCCCCCCACAAGTTCCCCTATGCAGATAGGCGTATGTGTAGTAATCACTCACTACAGGGCTCGCCGAGCGAAACGTACAATACGCTGTAAGGCTGGGCAAACGACAAAATCTGGGAAGTCCTGCAAGGACGGCTGATCGTCCATCTCATAGCTAAGTCTTTATTCTATATAGATATATGGAAGCCCAACGGGCGGCGTGCCGCAGACGAGAATCACTGCGTGAGACGTGAGGACGGAATCTACGGGGTGGGCTCGGATGGTAGATTCAGCTTGGGTCGGTCGGCTGTCGGCATGGAGCGATCCTCGAAGCCGACGCCACGAGAGACTACGTAGGGAGGGCGCCTCTTGGTCTCCTCGTAGGTCCGTCCGACATATTGCCCGAGCAGCCAGATCGCCACGAGCTGGAAGCCCCCCACGAGGAGGATTGTGGCCATGGTGCTGGCCCAACCGGCCTGGACGCCGAAGCGTTCCGGCGCGAGGAGGGTGGCGGCGACCACGAAGACGAAGTACAGCATCGCACCCAGGGCGATGAAGAGGCCCAGCGCCCCCACCACGGACAGGGGTCTGCTGGACAGGCTGAACACCGCGTTGCTCAACAGACGAATACGCTGGGCGAAGCCATACGCCGGTTTGCCGGCCTGTCGAGGTCCTTCTTGGTAGTGAACTTGCCCTTGTCGAAAGCCGAGCCATCGAACAAGGCCCCGGTCAAAACGA
The DNA here is from genome assembly GCA_964550865.1 of uncultured Planctomycetales bacterium. GTDB lineage: Bacteria > Planctomycetota > Phycisphaerae > UBA1845 > JAFGLZ01 > JAFGLZ01. The sequence continues at coordinate 13,956 of CAZKCX010000013.1, read as the reverse complement.
AACCGTTCGCGAAGCTGGCACATCACATCGACCACGCGTCGATCCAGGAGTCGGTAGTCGGCGGCATTCGGCAAGATGTCCACCTCGCACAGCCGACGGAGCAGACGGTAGGTCCAGCGGGAGGACAACTCCTGAAGGGGACCCGCGCCGCTCGTTTCGCGGACGGCGTGCACGACGTCCTCTCCGGCCTGCCATCGGGCAAGCAATTGTGGGATCAAGTCAGGCGGATGCTGCAGGTCCGCGTCGATCGTAATGACGGCGTGGCCTCGAGCGACATCCAGCCCGGCCATGAGGGCGAGTTGGTGCCCGAAATTGCGGCTCAACTCGATGAGCTTGACCCGCGGATCGGTCTGGTGGATATCACAGACGCGTTGCGGTGTTTGGTCCACGCTTCCGTCGCTCACGAAGATGATCTCGTACTCGGGCGTGATGGGATCGAGGACGCGTCGCACCTCTTCGACAAGGCGGGGGACGTTCTCCTGCTCGTTGTAGCTCGGCACGACGATCGAGACAATCGGGTGTTGGTCTGCCATGCCTATGCCTCATCCGTAGGCGATCATCGCACTCGCCGGCCTCGTCCAGCCCCTTATGCCGGCTCACCGAGCCGTTTGCGGTAGTCCTTCAGGCGATCCTGCATTCCCACATAGAGCGTAACCTGGTCGGAACCGATGTTGAACAGCCGTCCTCCCCGCTCGGCATGACGCTGGACGTGCTCAGGGCTGATGGCCACCGTTCCCCACCACTTGCCCGCGCGTTCGGCGGCCTGCGCGACGCGATCGTACACATCGAGCATCTTGGGGTGATCGTATTGGAAGGCGATGCCCATCGCGATGCTCAGATCACTCGGGCCGACGAACAGCACGTCCATCCCGTCCACGCCGATGATGTCGTCGAGATGGTCGATCGCCTCGGGGTCCTCGATCTGGCAAACGAGGAGCGTTTCACGGTTGGCGTGCTCGAGGTATTCCAGCGGCGGGGCGAAACAGAAATCGCCGTCGGGCCCGGCGTTGTCGAAACCCCTTCGCCCGACGGGAGGATACCGGGTGTTGTAGACGGCCAGCTCGGCCTCCTCGCGGGTCTTGATGTGTGGCACCATGATGGCCGACGCACCGGCTTCCATCGGACGAAAGTAGTTCGTGTAGCTGCCCTTTCGGATTCGTACCAACGGATCGACGTCGGCCACTCGAGCGGCCAGGCAAAGCACGTCCAGCTGCTCATCGGAGAAGTTGCGGTGTTCCATATCGATCCACACGCCTTCATATCCGATGCGACCGGCGAACTCGACGGCCTTGGGATTGAAGCCGCATGAGACGCCGAACGTCAGAGCCGTCCGTCCCGCGCGTAGCGCAGCCAGGATTTTGCTGTCACGCATTGGTGTCCCGTTCCTTTTGTTGGAGACGTTCCTTCAGGGCGGGATTATAGCCGAATCGGAAGGTCGTGAAACCGGGAGCCTGCTCGGCCTTGGCCCAACGGACCTGTTGCGAGAGCCGACGACGAGGTTCCACAAGTGGCGGTGTCATCCCGGAGGAACTCGGCGAGTTCCCGCATGGCGCGCCCTCGAACGCTCGGCACCGGACTTCGTTAGGATTGCGTGAACATCGCGAGGTCCGGATCGAACGGAAGGCCGACAGCCCGTCTCGACCCTACATCGAAGCCTTGCGCACTTTTAACTTGTGGTCCGGCCGGGGAGTCCATAGACTTATTTGTGGAGGTATGGAGGAGGGAGCGGAAGGACCATTCCCCAGAACATCTTCGTGCTTATCGACACGAGGGCGTAAGCGCGAGTACATCTTCTCAAACGAATCCGTCGAGACAGGAAGGAGAAAACCGTCATGAACCTGCATACGTACCGGTCTTTCCGACTGGCCGCTGTGGCGGTCATGGCCCTTGGCGCGCCGCTTTCGGCGGCCTTCTATGACGACTTCGCCGACGGGCACTACTGGGCAGATCCGAACGATGAGCCCTTTACCGAGGAGATCGGTTGGTTTCCCCTGTTCAACAACCCCGGCTTCGATCCCAGTCTGTGGGATGTCGACAATCCCCAGTGGGAGATCCGCGGCGTGATCGGCTCGACCTTCTACGCGGACGCCGGCGACGGCTGGCTTCGCCTCTACGGAACCATCGCCACGGTGACCCCGCATGCCTTCATCTCGGCCACCGTCAACGACGGCATCGAAGACCCCAACTTGAGCGTCAGTGCCTTCGACGACACGGCGCCGCACTACGTCTTGTCGAAGGTCAAGATCTACGACACGGAGAAGGGTGAGATCATCGTGCTGCTGCAAGGAGACTACGACTACTGGACCGCCTACGGGCTGAGCCGCGAGGAGGACTCGGAGGACCTCGATGTCTATTACATCGAAGGACTGGACTGGGAAGGCTATCAGGATCACCACCGGCCCGATCTCGACGAGGTCAACGGCTATTGGCTGGCGTTCCAGTTCGTTGGGGACGGGGACCCGAACAACAGCTACCTCCGGGGCGCGGCATGGAATGGAGAGAAGTTCGACTGGAACGGGGCATGGGACATCGACTTCCACATCTTGACGGTCTTCGATCCGAATGAGATCCCCTATTTGGACGTCGGCTCTTCGGCGGTGGCCACGCTTGCCGGACCGGAAAACGGCGGCGGCCTGGACTGCGACGCCAAGTTCGATCAGATCGAATGCCGTTGGGGCACCTTCGGCAATATCGGTCGGTCCCTCACGCTCGAGGTCTCTCATCCGGAGAATGGAACGGTCACGATCGACCCGGACCTCTTGCTCGATCCGAACAACAAGTCGCCGGATCCGAACCTCCCCACCGATCCGAACGAGCCACGGATCTACACGGACGGGACCGAGATCATGCTCGTGGCCAACCCGGACCCGAACGGCAAGGGCTTCAACAAGTGGGAGGTCATCGACCCGGCGGACGCCAACAACAATTACTCCGACACGAACACCGTCTTGTACCTGACCATGGACCGGGATTGGGAAGTCAAGGCGAAGTTCGCATGCGGCAGCGCGGCACTGATGCCGATCCTGGCGCTGACGCTGGCCTGCCTGGGCACCGCGGCGCTTCTGCGGCGCGTCTTCTGAGTGGCTTTCGAACCGTTGGAGAGCACCTAAGCTACCTGCAAGAATGCTTGGACTGTTAGCGAAGCTTGGGTGGCCCACCTCTTCAGAGGTGGGGGACACGAATCTCCGGCCGAATTCGTGTCCCCCACGGCTAAAGCCATGGGCCACCCAGATAGAGGTTTCTTCTGCCGCACTGTTCAACCTTTCTTGAAAGCAGCTTAGCGGCGGCGGGTCTCACCGCGAGATCCGCCGCCTTTCCGCGCCTTGGCCCGGCTGCTGCGATCCCGCAGCGCGGCGAGGATCTTGTGCGTGGCCGCCGGAAAGGCGTAGCGATCCGCTTCTGCCAAGCGAATCCACTTGCACGCGACGCACCCGATGGGTCGGGGACGCCCGGCGGTGTGGTTGCACAAGAACGCATGGATGGTCACGCGGAAGTGGGAGTAGGCATGCTCCACGACGGTGAGCTTCTCGACGATCTCGACCGCAACGCCGACCTCCTCGCGAATCTCCCGGACGGCGCACGCCGCCGGCGTTTCCCGTGGCTTCTGCTTCCCGCCGGGGAACTCCCACAGTCCGCCCAGCAGGCCTTCCTCGGGCCGCCGGCCGATGAGGATTCGGCCGTGTTTGCGGACCACGCCGACGGCGACCTGGTCGTGGGGCAGGGGCTTTCGGGCCGCCTTGCGAGGGAGCTCCTCTTCCTCACCCCGGACTCGAGCCTGACAGAGTTCGGCGATCGGACAGCGTCCGCACGCGGGGGCCCGTGCCCTGCACACCGTCGCCCCCAAGTCCATGACGGCCTGGTTCATCTCGCCCGCCCTGTTCGGCGGGATCAAGGCGCGTGCGAGACGCCAGAGACTCCGCTGCGTGCTCGCATCGGACACGGGACTGCGCACCCGAAACACGCGAGACAGCACGCGCATCACGTTGCCATCGACCACCGGCTCGTCGAGACCGAAGGCGATACTCGCGATCGCGCCGGCGGTGTAACCCCCGATCCCCGGCAGCCGGCGGAGCGCATCGACGGACTCCGGCAGCGCTCCGCCGGATTCGTCGGCGACCACCCGCGCGGCGCGGTGCAGATTCCGTGCGCGGCCATAGTAGCCCAGGCCCTCCCAAAGTTTCAGCACGTCGTCGAGCTGGGCCCGGGCCAGCGATTCCACATCCGGGAAGGCCGTCAGGAATCGGTCGTAATACAGTCGAACCGTCTCGACCCGCGTCTGCTGGAGCATGATCTCCGAGACCCAGATCGCGTAGGGATCTCGGCTCCGCCGCCATGGCAGGTCTCGCCGGTGGGCTCGATACCAGGCCAGGAGCGGCCCGCGCATCGCTTCGATACGTTCCGAACGTTTCATGATCGAACCGTGTGCCCCCGGTGAAACCGAATTCGGTCAGGAAAGGCAGCCGAAGACATCCAGATGGCGATCGGAGACCATCTCGACCCGGAGCATGGAAAGCCCCGCGTCGTCGAGCTGCGCGCGGATCTCCTCCGGCGTGTAGGCGGCCAACAAGGAGCGGTAGAACTCCTCCTGAAGCAGGGCGGACTCCCCGGAGGCGTACTGCTCCACGATCTCTCGAGCGCCCGATTCGCTTTCCGGCCTGGCCAGATCGCGAAGCAAGACGACCGCTCCCGGCTTGCCCAGGCGTTCCACCTCCGACCACAGCGGGCGTGTCTCGTTGATGTGGTGAATGATGCTGTTCGAGAACACCACGTCGAAGCCGCCGTCGTCGAGCGAAGTCGCCTTGGCGTCGGCCAGGACGTACTCGATCTTGTCCTGCAATCCGGCCTCTCGGGCGGCCTGGCGGGCGTGGTCGAGCATTGCTGGGGCACCGTCCACCCCCACGACGGTCCAGCCTGGTCTGGCGCGAACGAGCCGGATGGGGATATCGCCCGGGCCGGTGCCCAAGTCGACCGCCCGAGCGGATTCGCGACCGCCCGCCAACGCCAACAGGCGTTCGACGAAGCGATCGTTCACCTCCGAGAAGTCGGCGAGGGCATAGGCCTCCGCCTCGGTCGCCAGGTCCATGTATTCCGGTTCCGGGGTTCGCTGCATCACCAGGGACACTCCACTCGTCTCCCGCTCGCCGATCCGAGACGGGCATTATAAGGGAGATGGCCGGTGCATGCGGCGCCCGAGACTGCGGGGCTTCCGCGGCATGAACGGTTGGTGATTGGATGTCCGCTGTCCGCCGTGCCTGTCTTCGGCCCAGGCGTCGGGCGGGGCTGGCGGCGGAACCTCGCTCGGGCTCAGGAGGAGCGCACGCGGCGAGGGAATTCAGGTCGGCAGGACGATCGTAAACGTGGTACCGTGACCGTAGCGGCTTTCGACGTCGATCCGCCCGCCGTGGTCGACGATGATGTCCTTGCAGACCGCCAGCCCGAGACCGATCCCTCGCTTGTCGGGACGGTCGGTATGGCTCTTCGTGGTGAAGAACGGCTCGAAGATGTTCGGTAGGTCCTCGCTCCGTATGCCGCTGCCCGTATCCGAGAGGGTGATCTCGACCTGATCGCCCTGCTGTTCTGCGCGGATGGTCAGCCGCCCCCGCCGGCCGAGCATGGCCTGTCGGGCGTTCTGGACGAGGTTCAGGAAGACTTGCCGCAATTGACCGGGATGCGCGCGGATCCGAAGGTCTTCGTCGACGTCGAGCGTCAGGCCGATGTTGTCCTTGGACAGGTCTCGTCCGAGCGAGGTGACCGAATCCTCGATGAGCTCGCGGAGCGGGACGCTGGACGGTCCCTCGTCCTGCTCGGCCGCCACGTTCAGGATGCGGTTCGACAGCTCGGTGGCTTGCTGTGCCTGCTTGAGTGTCTTGGCCAGCGCGGATCGCATGAGATCCGGGTCGTCCTGATCCAAGGCGTAGCGTGCGAAGCTCAGCACCGGTGTGAGAAGGTTGTTATACTCATGAGCGATCATGGCGGCCATGGTGCCGACGGAGGCGAGTCGCTGCGCGTGCCGCAGTTGCTTGCGGAGGCTCTGGAACTCATCATTGAGCTGGTCGAGCCGGGCCAGAAGTTCGTCGTGATCGATCGAGGGATTGGTTGAACCTCGCGTGGGCGCAGTCGACATGTATCGTTCCCATGGCTTTCGGTGCGGACGAACCCCTCGGTATTATCGGCCGAAATGCGGCACGGCTTTACGTCAATACCGCGCATAGGGCGGTCATTTTGGCGGCAAACGCATGGACCTGAGTGCACGATGCGACCTCTTGCTCGAGTTGGCCGAATCGCTGGGGATCCGCGTGCGCCGGGAAGCCCTCGGCGGCGAAGGGGGCGGTCTGTGCCGGCTTCGAGGAGAGCGCATCCTCTTCGTGGATACATCGGCAGACCCGGAGGCGCGCTACGAACGCACGCTTCGCAGCCTCGCGGCACTCGACGAATTGGAGGACGTCTACGTCCGTCCCGAGATTCGAGATGAGATTGAGGCCCATCGACATCGTTTGCTCGGGGAGAATGAGCAGGCTTGAGGGCCGACGTCGCTTGCGGTGATGACTGAACGATCCACCGAGGCCGGGCCCCCGGGTTCAAAGGCAAGTGCGGCTCGGTCAAGACGGGGATTGTCCGTATGCTTCAGTCCCTGGCGTCGGCAGATTGCTCAGGCGTCCGGCCGATCGGTCCCCGACGAACGCGCGTGCTCAGCACACACCCACCCACGACCAACAGGCCGATCGCGACGACGCCGGCAGGCGCGCAACACTGGCCCAACGCCGGTATCGGGTGACCGGCGCCGTCTTCGAAGACCGCCACGATCTTCCGATCCTCCGTGACCTCCAGCGACACGGTGTCTTCGGTCGATTTCAGACCCTTCCATCGCACGAAGGAGCTTGGCTCGGACGTCTCGTCCGCGACGGCCGTCAGCGTCACCTCCGTTCCGAAGGCATACGTTCCGCCGGGCGGCTCCATGATCACGTGTCCCTTCCCCTGGATGGACACCTCGACGCTGTAGGCGCCGGGCTCGAACGTGGCACGAATCACGGTGTCGTCGGTGAGGGATAGCTCGAGGATCCTCTCCTCGGAGTTGACCCCGCCGCTCCAGCCGACGAACCGCCCGTCCGGGTCCGGCGTGGCCTCCACCATGACCTTGGCTCCCGGATCGACGATGGCCGTACCGGGAACCGTGCTGCCCGGGCCCTGACTCTGGACCGTCAGAACACGCTTGTCTTCGGACCTTGGCTTGAAGGCGACGCACACGTGCCTGTGCTTCGTGTAGGGCAGGGCAACGCTCGGCCAATGGCCCGAAGCATCCCACGACCAACCGCTGAAGTAGTATCCAGGCGCGGGATGGGCATGCGCGGTGACCACGCCGCCCTCCGTCGTCACGGGACGAATGACGTCGACATGCCCCACTCCCTCGCACACCGATACCCGAAAGCGGTAGTTTCCTGGTTCGAACACGGGAGCAAGGACCCGGTGGGCGTCCATGACGACGGTCCTCTGGTCCTCCTGGGCGAGGACGTCGTCCGACCAGCGCTCGAGATGCCACCCGTCCGCGGAATCGACGAGAAGCGTGACCTCGGTTCCCTCGGGGAAGACGCCCTTCGTGGGCGTGGATCTTCCTTGGCGGTAGGAGCGCACCGTCAGCGAATGCGTACCCGGCGGATTCGTCAGGAAGGTCGCCGTGACGGATACGGGACCATCGGCCAGCGGATTGATCCATGCAGTCGGATCCTCTGCCGTGATGCTCCGGCCCCACGGATCCTCCTCCATGATGCCCCCGCTCCAGCGATCGAAATGCCATCCAGGGTCCGGCGTGGCCTCGAGCCGCACAAGATCGCCATCGGCCACTGGGTTGACGTCGCCCTCTCCGACGATCTCGACCTTGACCTGCTGGCGATACTCTCCCGTCACCGTGACGGACTGGGGACCGAGCTGAATGATGCGGGGCTCGGGTGCCTGGTAGCCTTCGACCGGTCCGAAGGAGACCTCGTACGTACCGGCGGGGAGGCGTTGGGACTGCGGCACCTTGCCCCAATCCTCTCCGTCCACAAAGACGTTTCCGGGCACCGGCGTCGTATCGACAGTGAGTGGAAACACGGTCAGGTTGACGAAGTCCACATGGTGAAACGGCTGTCGATCGGCGTCCGGCTTGCCCGCCGAGTCGGTGGGAGGGGCCTGGGCGACCCAGAGATCCAGCGTGGTCGCATCCATGACGACGCAATGCAGTGAGTTCGGCTCGCGAAGCGCGTCAAGTGCATCGTAGTCGACCCCCCCGCCGAGGATGGTGATGCTCTCATTCCGCCCGATCGAACCGTGCCGTTCCTCGACCAGGTCTCTCATATGTCGGAGCCGCGACAATGCCGCGGCATCCGGCTCGAAGAGGTCCATGTTCCAGTCCGGGTAGAGTGGATCGATGATCCACTCCACGATCACCGGATTGAGCAACGAGGTGGCGAACCCCGAGACGATCATATCCACCATGTAGGCGATGCTCAGGACCACCTCCTCGTCCTCGACCGGCGTCTCGGACAGATCGAGGAAATCGAAATCAGGGTCTCGACCGACGAAATCGATCATCCACTCGTACTGAAGCTTCTGGAGCGAGGCATCGCCCTGGTGGTGGGCAAAAGCGGCTCCCCGCACGATCGCGTCGGGGACGGGACGCAGGAACTCCACGGAAATGGGGGCGTCGATCTGCGGCATGAGCAGGGTGAAAACGTACCCCTCCAGGTCGATGGTGACGGGAACGCTCTCCGGCTGCACAACATGAGACTGGCTTTCACGCGGGTCGCCCGCGTGAAAGACCTCGAAACGGTTGGCCGTGAACTCGAATGCCTTCACCGTAGGCGAGCTGAATCCGTCGGCGACAAGTACGTTTCCGCTCACGGTTCGCCGAACGGAACGCAAGAGGTCCTCGGCCTCGTCGACGTTGGCGGCCTCTTCGAGCACGCGACGAACCTGAAAGGGCAAGGGCGTACCGTCGAATCGCTGGTCCGATGAGGGGAAACGCGATTCGCTGACGGCAAGCCCCAGGTTATTGATCCCGACCATGGCCCCGGCAAAACCGGCCCACGTCACCGTGCAGAACGGATTCGCGTCCTCGGGTTCGTAGACGATGACGACCGCGCCGTCACGGACCCCCCGACGAACGCAGGGCTCGTCGACGTAGTCGATGCCAAGGACGACGTGGCCGTCGCGCGTCGCGCTGTTCAACGCCGCAAAGTGCGCGCAACAGCCTCGCTCCATGCTGTCGTTGCAGATCTCGTCCCAGCTGTGCATTTCGAGCAGGCGATCCGCCGAGATCAGATTCTTGCCGAGCTTCTTGTTGGCCCCCCGGGCGATGGCGCGAACCTCGTCGACGAATCGTTGCGGGATGTGAGGACGGGCCTCGGCGGCGGCGGCGGCCTGCTCGTCCTCGTCCATCTCGCTCTTCAGGGCCCGGGCGAGGGACTGATAGACGGCCTTGACCTTCTCGGCCAGGAGGTAGCCGTGGGCGTACCCCATCTCCTCGGGCGTCCCACGGAGGACAAGGACTTGGATTCCCCCACGATCGTCCAAGTAGGATTTCTCGGACGGACCCCAGGTGACCGCATCAAGGCGCGCGGAACCCGCTACGACCGACATCACCATCGTGAAGGTCGTCACGGCTTGACGGGCTACGGCGTGCATCCAGACCCTCCCAGTTCCCGGAACAGGTCCTCCGGGGCCATCCGTAGGATTATTGTACTCGAACGAGACATCGGAAACGGCGCCGGGCCGACATTTCTCGACATCCCCGCCCCACGGTCGTCAGGGCGAGAGGCCTCTCCCCGGTTCGATACCACGTCCCAGCGCCTGCGCACCCGGCCCGAGCAGACTCGACGCGCATACGTGGCCCACGACGGCCTCCTCGGCGGGACTCCTCATCTCTCTTGGTAGACTATATGTCGGCCGATCCTCATGGCCAATGTGGTGAGTTCCATCGTTTTGGCAGAGCGTATGCTAGGGCAACCTTCGAGGACGACGCGCTCTTATAGGACCGCCGCTGGAATTCGCTTCCGATTCCCTGGAAGGTGATGGGATCTTGGTAAAGCCCGCTAGACCTCTGTCCGATACCCCAAGCGGATCGCTTGTCGACTTCTGGAGCCATATCTATGCGACGGGAATTTGCAGACTACCTGATGGGAAAAGGCGTCATCGGCGAGGAAGCCCTTCAACGATTGGCGGACGACGGATGGAACATCCGTGATCCTATCGGCTTGTTGGCGTATGCCCATGGTCTGCTGCCGGTCGAGAGCATCGACGAAGTCCTGACCACGCAGAAGGACCTGGACCTTCGATTCGGTGAGACGGCCGTACGCATGGGGCTGCTCTCGGACCAACAGGTCGAAGTCCTGCTCCTGATCCAACAATACCGCTCGGCGTTGGAGCTCGGCGAGGCCCTCGCCCTCAAGGGCGAACTGGGGTTTGACCAGGTCATGCGTGCGTTCCACGACTTCTGGTCCGAGAAGTTCCAGACCGCCCAAGCAAGCTAGACCGCTCGGCAGGTCAATCCCTGAAGTCCCACAACGCGCCTACGGTCCGGTCTTCCCGGTCGTGGGCGGCTGTTCATTTGGGGCGAAGGGTGGCGCCGCCCCTCCTGGGGCGCAGGATAGCGCCGCCCCTCCGATGTGCGGACCGGTATCAACGCATAACGCTTCCGACCCCGCACAGGACACGCCTCCCCTGTCCTACGACTCGTCCCCCCTTGCCTCATCCACGCCCGCACGTTGGAATGGCGACGTAGCTTGGTTGGAGGCCAATCAATCACGTGAGGTGAACCATGAAGCGCCCACGCCGCCGGTTATTCCAAACGGCGATGCTCGTGCTTGCCTGCGCGAGCCTCGGGAATTGCGCGTACGGCCAGACATGGACGGAGGACACGTTCGCCGACTTCGCCGACGGCACGCTCGACGCCTCCGGCCAGAACCTCTACGTCGCCCGTGACGGGACCCTCCGGACCATTCACCGCTTCGACCTGAACGACGACGGCCATATCGACCTGATCTTCAACAGCACGCACGACGAGTACGGCTTTATCCCCGCAACGGTGGCCCGGCTACGGGGAGAGGACGGCCGCGAGATCCAGGTCGACTCGATCGCCGTCGAAGGCAGCTGCAAGGTGATCGTCGCCGATCTGCCTTCCAGTCCCGCTCGGGACCTTGTGTTCTGCCCGAGCTTCAGCGGCGTGCAGAATCCTCGCCGGTTCCTCTCCATCGCCTGGGGACAGAAGGACGGCTGGCCGAGTCACCTCGTCAACGGGGTCCTCCCGGTTCGAAACGCGCGCGACGTGGCCGTGGTCGACCTCAACGCCGATGGGTGTCCGGACATCGTCGCCCTTAACGGCAAGGCCTGGCTTCGCGACCAGCCCGACGGGGAGATCGTGCGCGTCTACTGGGGCCAGAAGGATCGGGGGTATCTCCTGCAACGGCGGATCGACCTGGGCGTCCCGGGCGCGATCGCCCTGGCCTCGGCCGACTTCAATGGCGACCACGCCGATGACCTGGCGGTCCTGACGAGCCGGAGCACGGTCCGCGTCTACCTGTCGGAGGCCCGCGGCCATCCGCCGCACGAGCCCGCCTCCAGCGACATTGACCTTCCCGTGAAGCGGCCGCAATGCATCGCCGCGGTCCCCCGCGACGCCGACGGTCCTCCCGACCTGGTCATCGGCACGGGCAGCGGAGCGGTATGCATACTTCCTGGCGATAGCCAGCCCAAGGCCTGGGGCACACCCGTCGTCTTCGAGGCCTATGATGCCACGCACGTTGCCGTAGGCGATCTCGACGAGGACGGCCACCGCGATATCGTCCTGACGAACCTCGCCTTCGCGCGGGCGGCCGGCGGAGAGATTACCGGCGCGGGAGGTCGTCCCGCCGAGGCCGTGCGAATCCTATGGGGCGCCGAGCGCGGCTGCGACGTGAAACGCTCGACCGCCCTGCCGGTACCGATGGCCTCGGCGACGGCCATCGGAGACCTCGACGGCGACGGCCACGCCGACCTGGCCGTGGCGGTCTACCAGAGCGAACGCTCCTTCTCGGCGGAATCGCTTCTCTTCTTCCATGCGGGCGATCGCACGTTCGTCCGCTGCAAACAAGGCATCCCCACGAAGGGCGCGACAGACGTCGCGATCCTGCCGGGCAGCGAGGCACGTGATGGCGGCGCGGCCGTCTTCTGCAACAGCCGTGGGGGCTCGCTGCATGAGAAGGTCCCGCTGATGGTCTACTGGGGCGGGCGAGATGGGTTCGACCCGCAACGGCGCTGGCTCATCCCGTTCGCCAGTGGGTACGAATCGAGCGCGGCCGATCTGAACGTCGACGGATACGTGGACCTGATCGCGATGAGCTCCGCCCACGGCGGCCGACAGCTCCTGCAAACGAACCGCGGCGCCGGGGCCAACATCTTCTGGGGCGGAAAGAACGGCTTCGATCTCGAGGGACGACGCACCGTGCTACCGCACTACGGACTCTGGGCGAGCAATGTGGCGGATCTCGATCGGGACGGTTGGCTCGACCTCGTGCTCTGCAAGTTCGGCCCGGATCAGGAAGGCGAGTCCGAGGAGCTGATCGTCTACTACGGCGGCGCGGGCGGCTTCGATGCCAAGCGGCGCGTTGTCCTCCCCTGCCCCGGTCGATCGGCGGCCGGCATGGTGGCCGACTTCAACCGCGACGCGTGGCTCGACATCGCCGTGACGTCCTACGCCAAGGATCGCGTGCGGGTCTTCTGGGGCGGACCGAACGGGTTCGACGCCGCGCGACAGCAGAAGCTGGACCTGCCCGCGCCCATCGGGCTGGAGACGGCCGACCTCAACGCCGATGGATGGTTGGATCTGATCGCCGGGAGCTACATCGACCCGCTGGCGCATCATCACGACACGGGGGTGACGATCTTCTGGGGCGGCGAGGCGGGCTTCGCGCACTGGAAGGCCCAGTGGCTGCCGGGCTGGACGGCTACGGGGATGGTGGTGGCGGATTTCGATGCCGACGGGCACCTGGACCTGTTCTGTCCGCACTACCACGGCGAGCTGACGCGCGAGGCCATGCCCTGCTACCTGTACTGGGGCGGGCCCGACGGCCTGAAGAAGCGGCGCCGAACGATCCTCCGTGGCGATTCGGCCGACGACGGCTTGGCCGCCGACTTCGATCAGGACGGCAAGCTGGATCTGGCGGTCGTGTGCCACACGCGGGACGGCGACCATCGCGCCTTGTCCCGGGTGTACTACAACGACGGGAACCGATTCACCCATCCCCGCGTGCAGCTCTTGCCGACGCACGGGGCACATTGGATGTGGCTGCAGGACATGGGACACATCTACGACCGGTCCTGGCGGCAGAGGTACGACTCGTCGGTCTTTGCGTGGAACGACGCACGTCAAGGCGGCACGATCCGGGCGAAGGCCGCCGTGCCGCCGAAGGCGTCGGTGGAGTTGGCCGTCCGCTCGGCGCCGAACGAGGGGATTCTCCGCCGTCGCGATTGGAGGCCGGTCGAGGATGACGGCGCGTTCACGCTGTCGGGCAAGGACCGCGCGATGCAGTATCGGCTGACCCTCGTCAGCGAGAACGGCGACCGCTATCCGATCGTCGATCGTGTGGACGTATCGTTGCACGACGACTAGGAATCAACCACTCCATTCCGAGCCGGGCCGTCACCGGCCCGGTGGCTGTTTCCCGAGCCGCTTGTGGCGAGCGGAGTCGAGCCGCCGGATTCATCCGGCGCGGCCGCGCGGCATGAATGCCGCGGCTCGAGCAGCAACCGTCCTTCTGTCTCCTCCAGGCTCCTCCCCTCCTGCGTTGACTCCAAGCCGGGCCGTCACCGGCCCGGTGGCTGTTTCCCGAGCCGCTTGTGGCGAGCGGAGTCGAGCCGCCGGATTCATCCGGCGCGGCCGCGCGGCATGAATGCCGCGGCTCGAGCAGCAACCGTCCTTCTGTCTCCTCCAGGCTCCTCCCCTCC
>CAZKCX010000012.1:19817-24150 GCA_964550865.1 uncultured Planctomycetales bacterium | reverse complement strand
CGATGGTGCCGATGTCGAACCACACGGCGTCTTCGCCGCCGTAGGCGTGGCCGTAGACCTCGGTCTTGTCGTGGAGCCATTCGACGAACTCGCCGGTCTTGTCGGCCGAGTTGCCCTCCTCGAGGTAGCGGGCGAGCAGGTCGTGGACCTCCCCGCGGTAGGCGTAGATGCCGATGGACGCCAGCGTCGATGAGGGGCTCTCCGGCTTCTCGACGAAGCCGACGACCCGCATGTCGTCCGTCAGCGTGGGGATGCCGTAGAGCCTGGCCAGCTCGAGTGACCCGACGTCATACAGCGCGAGCATGTTGCCGCGCTGCCGGAACGCCTCGAGCAGCGGATCGAGGGAGAAGGTAAACAGGTTGTCCCCATTGATCATGAGGAAGTCATCGCTCAGGCCGGCCTGCCGGGAGGCAAAATCGACATCGCCGAGCGAGCCGAGCCGGTCCTCGTTCGTCGTCGTGCCGTCGTTGACGACGTTCAGCTCCAACCCGGGGAAGGAAACCTCGCTCGCCCACTTTTCGAAGTTCCCCGCGAAGCGGTCGTTGGAGACGATGAAGACGCGCCGCACGTCCGTGCCGACGAGCTTGTCGAGGATGTGGCCGAGGATGGGCTTGTCGCCGACCTCGAGCAGGGGCTTGGGCGTATTCAGCGTGAGCGGCCGGAGCCGCGTGGCATATCCCGCACAAAGAACGATGCAATCCATGATTCACCTTCCGGCAACGAATCGGCACAAGCAAACGGATCTCGGCGGCGCCTTCGCTCGCCGTGCCGAAGACCATATCGGATCGCGCCCACCGTCACAACACAACGCCCTGTCCCTTCCAGGCAGAGCTTTGCCGGCTTCATAGCGGCAGTCCCTCGCCGGGCAGGATCCGTCCTGCCTCCGTGCGGAAGAGCCGGAGCTTTGTCATTTCAGACATGCCTCATCGGTCCAGCGCATCACACGGCCGGTCGCCATGCAGCCTCGCGTCGTGGATCAGTCAAGGATTGTGACGTTGGGTGGGCGGCGGGGCGGAAGCCCGTAGAACCGCTCGGCCGGATACCCCAGCGCGACCGTGCTGAAGACCTGATGTTCGCGTGGGAGCTCGGCCACGTCGCAGACATCGCGGAGCCGTCCGGCGGCGGCCGTGACGTAGCCGATGAGGCACGAACCGAGACCGAGGGTCTCCGCCGCAAGCATCAGATGGTAGGCCGCGTAGCTGCAGTCTTCGTGCATGGTCGACGACGGCTCGCCGTGCACGACGACGACCACGGGCGCGCGATGGCAGTAGGTCGGCTCGCCCCGTTCCACGCTCTCTGCATCTCGCTTCAGGTCGGGCAGCCCCCAGAGCAGCTCGTCGCGGTTCTTCTTGCCGACCACCAGGCCCACCTTGGCCCGGCCGATGGGGCTCTCCAATCGCGAGACGAGCTTCTTGTAGAACGCGGCTGTCGCGAGCTCGATCCGTCGAATCCGTTCGCCCCGGAGCACCGCATGATGCACCGCTTGCTTGTTCTTGCCCGTCGGGGCATAGCGGGCGATGTCGAGCAGGCGCTCGAGCTTCTCCGGTTCGATGTCGTCGGGCTTGAACTTCCGGATGCTGCGGCGCCGACGCAGAAAGGCCTCCAGCTGATCCGTCGTCAGCGGGATCTCTTGCATCGGGGCCATCTCGACATCGGGAAGGGACGAGTGCGACAGGGCCCCCGGCTCGCACACGGCGACGCAGTGCCCGCATTCAATGCAGAGCGAGAGGTCCTCGACGGGGACGACGTCCTTTCCGTCCCGTCGCAGCAGCTTGCGGGGGCACGTGACGACGCAGCGTCCGCATTGCGTGCAGGTTTCCGGATCGATCGTGATCATGATGTCGCGGGGGATAGCGTCGGGCATGGATCGTCTCTCGTCCTGCATGGTAGAAGTGTCGTGACTCCCCGCCCGAACCGCTCGGGGTGAGCAAGTCGAACCACGGGATGCCTCCGGTGCGGCTCGGGTGTCACTGCTCTGTGCGCCGTGTTCCCCGCAAAGGTCTCAAGGCATGCGCTGCGGATACGGCAGTGGCCCATGTCCTCGGCGCGGCCGCGCGGCATGAATGCACAAGCTCGACATCGCGTTGTCAGAAGCGGATCGAGTCGCCACTTCGGTCCGGGTTCGCGCCGGCGATCTACTTCTTCTTCGCCTTCTTGGTCTTCTTCTTGCCGGCGGCCTTCTTCTTCTGGGCCTTGCTCCAGTTCTCCGGACGTAGCGAGCGGACCGCGGCGCCGGTCCGCCACATCTCGGAATCGCGTATTTCCTTCAGCTCCTTGGCGAGCTTCTTGCGATAGTCCTTCGCGCTGTTGGCCTTCAGGACGACCGCCGTTTCCTTGCCACTCTTGACGCTGCTGTAGAGCGACTTGAACACCGGCTCGACGGCCTTGCGGAATCGCGGGGCCCAATCGAGCGCGCCCCGCTGCGCGGTCGTGCTGCAGTTGGCGAACATCCAGTCCATGCCGTTCTCATCGACGAGACGGATGAGGCTTTGCGTCAGCTCCTCGACGGTCTCGTTGAAGGCCTCGCTCGGAGAGTGCCCGCGACGGCGCAGCTCGTTGTATTGGGCCTCCATGACGCCCGCGAGCGCGCCCATCAGCACGCCGCGCTCGCCGGTCAGGTCGCTGTAGACCTCGTTCTTGAACGTCGTCTCGAAGAGGTAGCCGGATCCGACGGCGATGCCCAGCGCGAGCGTCCGCTCCAGCGCCCGTCCGGTGTAGTCCTGCTCGACGGCATAGCTGGAGTTGATGCCGGCGCCCGCCAGGAAGTTGCGCCGCACGCTCGTGCCGGACCCCTTCGGGGCAACCATGATCACGTCCACGTGCTTGGGCGGGATCACCTTGGTCTGCTTCTTGTAGACGATGCTGAATCCGTGCGAGAAGTAGATCGCGTCACCCTCGTTGAGCAGCGGCTTGATCTTCGGCCAAATGATCATCTGGGCCGCGTCGGAGACGAGGAACTGAATGATGGTCCCCCGTTCGGCCGCCTCCTCGAGCGGAAACAGGGTCTTGTCGGGCACCCAACCGTCTTCGACGGCCTTGTTCCAGTACTCCTTCTCTTGAGGCCGTTGGCCAATGATGACGTTGATCCCGTTGTCGCGCATGTTGAGGGCCTGGGCCGGACCCTGCACGCCATACCCCAGCACCGCGACGGTCTCCTTCTTGAGGACCTGCCGCGCCTTGCTCAGCGGGAACTCGTCCCGCCGATAGACGGTCTCTCGCACACCACCGAAGCTCATCTTCGCCATGATTCACGTCTCCTGTTGAGCGTTTCGTGCGTCAGAACAAGGTCGTATTGTGGCGAGCCCGCACACGGTTTGCAACCGCGCCGCCCAAATCCGACGGCTCGCGGCTGCAGCATCTCCGTCGGCTGCAGCCTGCGCGACGGAACGCCGAACCGGACGTGTCCCTGGCCGGGAATACGGCCGTGGCGCGTGCTATGCCATCGCGGGTTGCGGCACGGCGGCGAAACGACGTGCCGTCTCGCGCAGCTCGGCGAAGAAGGGCCGGAGATCGGAAAGGGCCCGCAGGTAGAGCTGGAAGAGTTCGGTGTACTGTCGGTGACGGTCTCGGTCGGGCTCGATGCGCGTGGTCCGCGTGAGCCATCGCTCGACGGCTTCGGCCTCGTTTGCGACCGCGCCGACGCTGGCGGCGGCGACGGCGGCGGCGCCGAGCATCGCGTGGTCGTCCCGCCCATGCACCACATAGGGGATGCCGAGCACATCCGCCTTGATCTGGACCCACAGGCGCGACCGCACGCCGGGCCCGATGCCGTGGATCTCCTCGAAATCGGCCCGTTGGGAGATCTCGCGGACGACCTGGAGGAAGTAGGCGTACTCGAAGGCGACCGACTCGAGCATCGAGCGGTGCATGTGCGTCTGGTTGTGACGGCTTCGCAGGCCCAGCCAGGCCCCGCGCATGGCGGCGTCCCACGGACACTGTCGGCCGTTCAGGTAGGGAATGAAGAGCAGCCCGTCGGCTCCGGGGACGAGCTTGGTCGCCTCGTCTTCGAGCTGCCGGATCCGCTCGGGCATCTCGGCGCGCTCTTGGAATCCGCCGATGTCCTCCAAGAACCATCGACAGGTGTTCCCGCCGGCATGGGTGTAGGCCATCGCGTACCAGAGGTCGGACGAATGGGAAGCGAAGGTGGACAGGGCGCGATAGGTCTCATCCGCGGCGAAGTGATCCATGGAGGCGGCGAAGTGGCAGATGTTCGCGGAGAGATCGCACACCATCCCGCGCCGGGTAAGGCCCGCCCCCAGGAAGGTCGCGGGATAGTCTCCGAGACCGGCGATGACGGGAACGCCTGACTTCATCTTGAAGTCCTCGGCGGCCT
>CAZKCX010000012.1:0-19807 GCA_964550865.1 uncultured Planctomycetales bacterium | reverse complement strand
GCCTGGCCGGACAGCTCGCCCACGATCTCACCGGATGGGACCACGCGAGGCAGCACGTCCGGTGAGATCCCACAGAGCTCGATGAGCTGGATGGACCAGGCCCCGGCCGCGTTGTCGGCCAGACCGGTAAGACCGAGGTTGCTGCGATCGATGAACGCGGCGGAGGCGTCGAGGCCCGCCATGCGCGCCGCGAGGTAGCCGCCCAGCGTAACCCACTTCCGGACTCTTGCCGCGGTTTCGGCTTCGTTCTCCTGCCACCACTCGATCTTGGCGCACATGTACGGCAGGCACCCCGTGAGCCCGCGCACGGTCCCTTCGTGTTCGCGCATCAGCCGCTCGCGGATGGGCTGGCACCGGTCGTCAAAGTGGGGATCGAACCGGGTAACGGCCTTGCCGGCCTCGTCGATCCCGACGATCCCACCCATCTGGCAGGCCAGGGCGATGGCCATGACGTCCTGCCCCACCCCGCTGGCCGCACGCACGGCCCTCCGTGCGACCATGGCGGCCGCATCGTAGTAGGCCGTCGCGTTCACGTCCGTGGCGCCGGGCTTGGCCTGTTTGACGTCCACGGACCGGGTCCGAATGGCATGACAGCGGCCGTCGAGGTCATAGACCCCGGCTCGCACCGTCGTTGCGCCGACATCGACCACCACCAGCAGTCGGCTGTTCATGGTCTACTCCACTTTTCGTGCCGCGTGCCGCCGCCAGGATGACGGCGACGTCTGTGACGTGTCCTGCTGGAATCTATTATGGCCAAAGAGCCCGGTCGATACAACGGTCTGCCGCCCCGTCGGGGCAAGGTCCGAAGACCCGAACACCCCGTTTTCGCTCTTGCATGAAATAGGAATCGCGGTAGGATGATGCCGACCCTTCTAAAGAAGGAGCGATGCCATGGCTACGACGTGTCCCATCTCCCGTGAAGAGTTTCGTGCCGGCGCGAAGCCCGTGAAGGTCGTCGTGAACGGCGTCGAGATGGTCGCCCAGGTCAAGGAATTCAGCACCGGCTCGTTCGGATGGTATCTCAACGAGAAGGCCACCATCGATGTCGGCGGCACGCCCGTGACCGTCCAGGTCGGCGCGAACCTGACGGTGGTCGGCAGCAAGGACGTGGGCAAGTAGCTGCCCCCACGTCCGGACTGCACACCCGGCACCCCACACTCTGTCCGCCCCCATGCCGGTGCCCCGGTCGCCGGGGACGGTGGGAGCGCTGTGCGCCCTCGACGGCCTTTCTCTCGGGCGGCCCGGGAAGGCTGTCGGTCGCGCACCGCGGCCATCGGCCGATGGCGTTGATTCTGTGCAATGGCCGTCCGCGGAACGTGCTGGGCGGCAAAGAATGTCGGCGGAAATCATGGCCGCTATTTGACTCACCACTAACCAAATCTTATCTCACATCAGTCATCATGTGATTTCGGCAGCGGCGAGTATCCGCGTCGAGTGGGACCTTCGGGTCCGTGATCCAGGCAACGCGGCACGCCTCCGCCCGAACCGACTCGTGGGGGGTAGATGTCATGCACGATGTGCCTCTGATCGGCCAGATTCTTCGAGAGATGAACGTCCTTCGCGATCGCGACGTCATCGAGATCCTCGAGCAGCAGAAGCGGACCGGAAGACGGTTCGGTCAGATCGCGCTGGCGTGGGGTCTGGCCACACCCGAGCAGATCTGGACGGCATGGTCCCGACAGCTCGCCGAGCAGCAGCAACGCGTCGACATCGACGAACTCGGCGTCGACACCAACGCGGTGGAACTCGTCAGCGCTGTGGTCGCGCGGTTCTATCGGGTCCTGCCGCTCCGCCTCTGGGGGGATAACCTCGTGGTGGCCGTGCCGGAAGACGGCGAACACGGAAGCCTGGACGACCTGCCCGTCCTGCTGGACTGCAACGTCCACGCATGCCTCTGCGATCCCCGACAGGTCGACGAGTATCTCGACCGCATCTACGGACTCATCGCGGCATAAGATCGGCACAAACGAGACGGGAACGACCAGGGGAAAGGCGAAGGGGATTCGTTTGCGCCGCCGCTCCCCCGACGACCTCTGATAGCGGAAGCGGCAGGCTGCCAGAAACCGGTGGGCACGGAGCATCCGTGAACTCGCATGGAATTGCCGCGACCCGCCTGGGCGTTAGACCTCCGTCCACTCTTGAGCGCCGGCGGGCGGCACGCGGACGCCTCGACGGTAGGCCAGCCGCACGAGCCGAAGCTCTCGACGTGCTGGAGCGAGTGAATCACCGGTCCGGGGAAGACCCGGTTGCTCACGTACGTATTCGACTGAGTACGGGCACACGAGACGACCACGGGTCCCGAAGACCTCGACGCCGTCGGTGCGGCGCGCGGGACCCCGGTCCAGATCAAGCACGACCGCAAACCCACCGTAGTCGAGCACCGCGTGGATGTGATCCGGAGACGGCCCGGACGCCGCGGCGAAGCGATCGGCGCTCGCCACGACGCTGCGGAGCACCGGGGAATCCAGAAGCCATCGCACTGCACCGATCAGGGGTTCGGCGGTAACGAGCAAATCCGGGGGCGAGGCGGCGCAAGGCCTTGGTCCGGAAGGTGCCGTCGCGGAAAGACGCACCCACGTGATCCGGCCAAGCGTGCCCGAGAGAATCGTCCGCCGCGCTCGAAGCCACTCTGCGGAAGGCGTACTCGGAGCAGCGGCGCGGGCAAGCTCGCGTGGCAGCACGAGACCGACGAGGCCAGTTCCCAGGAACGTCCTTCGCGTGATGGGTCGTTCGATCGTCATGGTATCTTCCACGGCCGCGCCGGGGTTCCCGGAAGCGATCCGGCTTGGTCTCCTCGGCGGGTTCCCCACCATCGTAGCGAGTTTGCGGAAGGCGTCCATGTCGGCCTTCCCCTCGGCGATGGGCGGGGCGGCCGTCAACCGTGGGAGGATCCCAGCCGAGGACGGCTGCGTCACAAGGTTCAATCACTCTTGCAAGCCGCTTAGAATCGTGGGTATCTCGCAGCCCGGCGGTGCCGGGCGACGACGGTGCCGAGAGGAGCTCCCCCGTGCCGCTGGTTCAGGACGAGGCCATCGCGATCCGGCGTCTCGACTACAGCGAGACCTCGCAGGTGCTGGCGTTCTTCACGCGCGAGCATGGCAAGCAGCGGCTGATCGCCAAGGGTATCAAGCGGGGAACGAAGAAGCGCTTCGCAACCGGCATCGACCTCCTCGAGCGCGGCCGGTTGGTCTTTAGCCATCGTGACGACCGCACGCAGGGGCTCGGCACCTTGACCGAGTGGGCGCAGGAAGAGGTATTCGCCGAACTGCGGAGCGATCTTCGTTGGATGTACGCCGGGCAGTACGTGGCCGAGGCCCTCGATGTCGCCACGGAAGAGAACGACCCCGCGCCCGACCTGTACGCGTCGGCCGTATCCACGCTACACGGGTTGCCCACCGAAGCGGGCGTGGCGCTGGCACACTTTCTACGTGTTCTGCTGACCGAGATCGGTCTCATGCCGGACCTGACCTGTTGCGTTTCGTGCGGACGGCCGTGGTCGGGAAAGACCTCGCCGATGTTCTCGGCGCGGGAGGGCGGACTGGTATGCCGAGAGTGCGAGGGGCCCCTCCCCGAGAAGCGACGCGTCAGCGCGGCCGTGGGTCGCGCGCTGCTTGAAGACGCGATCGGACCCGAAACGGCGGCGGGCGTGTTCGACCTGTTGGAGTACCATCTCACGGAGTCGTTGGGGCGTCGGCTGCGGATGTCGGCCCACGTGCGCGGCATATTGTTCTCTTGCGACGCGGGGCGCTGACGCGTGGCATGGCGTCCCGGCCCGGCCGGAGGCTCGCGCGACGGCGACCGGAGCCGCGGTCCGCCGCGGAAATGCAGACTGGCGCTTGCCCGTGCGCCCGACGGGCCGTACCATGGCGCCGCCTTGAGTAGATTCCAGATGGGAACCGCACTTCGATAGCAACCAAGGAGGACAATGTCATGGCCAAGGCCTGCAACGTAGCCCTCATCGGGCAGGGCTTCATGGGGCGCACCCACAGCAACGCCTACCTCAATGTCTCGAAGTTCTTCACGAAGCTGCCGAGAGATCCGGTGATGTACCTGAGCTTCGGGCAGCCGGAGGAGAACCCGAGGGTCTTCGCCCAGCGATGGGGTTGGGAGCACTACATCGACGATTGGAAGGCCGCCGTGCACGACGAGGCGGTGGATTTCGTCGATATCGTCACACCGAACTTCATGCACATGCCGGTGGCGATGGAGGCGATCAAGGCCGGCAAGCCGGTGGCGACCGAGAAGCCGCTGGCGGGCACGTTGAAGGACGCCAAGAAAATGGTCGACGCGGCCAAGAAGGCCAAGGTCAAGACCTTCGTCTGGTACAACTACCGACGCTGCCCGGCCGTCGCGCTGGCGCATCAGCTCGTCCGCGAGGGCAAGATCGGCCGCATCTTCCACGTGCGCTGCGTCTATCTCCAGGACTGGGGCGGACCGGAGACGCCGTTGCTCTGGCGGTTCCAGAAGAAGCTGGCCGGCAGCGGTGCGCACGGCGATCTGAACGCCCACATCATCGACATGGCGCGGTTCGTCACGGGCGATGAGATTGCCGAGGTCTCCGGCGCGATCTCCGAGACATTCGTCAAGCAGCGGGACATCCCCTCGACAAGTTCGGCGGGCGGCATTGCCGGGGGATCGCGGGGCAGCCGCAAGAAGGGCAAGGTCGACGTCGACGACGCCGTCCTCTTCCTCGCCCGCTTCAAGAAGGGCGCGGTGGCCAGCTTCGAGTGCTCACGCCTGGCGATGGGCTACCAGAACGACAACGGCATTGAGATCCACGGTGAGAAGGGCGCGATCCGCTTCCGGTTCGAGGACATGAACCATCTCGACTTCCACGATCGCACCGGGAATCCGAAGACCCAGGGCTGGACCAAGATCATGTGCACGTCGGCAGGCAACCATGCCTACGTCGATGCGTACTGGCCCGATGCCCACATCCTGGGCTACGAGCACACGTTCGTGAACCAGGCTTCCGATCTCATGCGTGCGCTCTCGGGCAAGAAGCCGATCGTTCCGCTGCCCGACTTCGCCGACGCGTACGAGACGCAGCGCGTGCTGGAGGCCGCCCTCCTCTCGGCCAAGAAGGGACAGGCCGTGAAGATGTCGACGGTGAAGTAGCCTGGTCCGTCTCGCCGTCGTGGCAAGGAAAGACTCCGGGTGGCCCGTGTTCGCGAGGATGCGGGCCGCCCTTCCTTTTCGTTGGGTGTTCGCAAGGTGAAGCTCTACACCAAGACCGGTGATGCGGGGGAGACCTCCCTGGCCGACGGCCGGCGCGTGGGCAAGGACGACCTGAGGCCCGAGACCGTCGGCACGGTGGATGAGCTGAATGCGCACCTCGGCCTGGCGCGGGCGGCCTGCGAGGATGCCTCCCTCGGCGAGCGACTGACGGAGGTGCAGCGCGATCTGTTCGTGCTCGGCTGCGAGGTCGGCTTGGCGGCGACGGCGTCTCCGGAGCAGAAGGCCCTGACGGTAACGACCCCGATGGTCGAGCGACTGGAGGCTTGGATCGACGAAGCCATGGAGGCGACGCCTCCTCTGACGCAGTTCGTCATGCCGGGAGGCTGCGAGACGGCAGCGCGCCTGCACGTGGCCCGGACGGTCTGTCGGCGGGCGGAGCGGCGGATGGCACGGCTCGCGCGAGCGGAAGGGCTGTCGGCCGGCGCGCTGATGTATATCAATCGACTGTCGGACCTGCTGTATGCCTGGGCGCGTTTGGCCAATCACGCCGCGGGGGCTCCCGATACGCCGGTGGACCTCCGGCAAGGCACGTCCGACGAAGCTGCCTCCAAGAAGGACTGAACAGTGCGTCAGAAAGGCCCTGTATAGGGGTGGCCCATGGCTTTACTTGTCCTGAGCTCCGTCGAAGGAGCCGTGAGGGACGCGAATCCCCGGTCGAATTCGTGTCCCCCACCTCTGAAGAGGTGGGCCACCCAAGATTCGCGGGTGTCCTCCGTTTCTGGAGAGGTGGGCCACCCAAGATTCGCGGGTGTCCTCCGTTTCTGGAGAGGCGGGCCACCCAAGATTCGCTGACTGTCTAAGGATTCTTGCAGGCAGCTTAGCGGGGCGTGCCAATCTCACGGAAGGTTCTGACCGCCGCACGACCGACATGACCGACACGTCTGTCCCCAGTCCGAAGCCCGATTCCTTCGAGGCCGAAGCCTCGCCGCAGGCGTCCTCGACGCCGGTGGCCTTCCTCCTTCGGTGGGTCTTCGTGGTGGCCGTATGCGGGGTCCTGGCAGGATGCCTCTTCGTGACCTCGCTTCCGGGTCCTCCGCCGGCGCTGGTCGAGGCGGTGCTCGACGGGCAGGCCCCCCGGGGGCTGCTCCCGGCCATCGAACTGATGGCGCTTTCGTACCGCTGGCCTACGCCGCGCGGCATCGAGATCAAGTTCACGGTCTTGGCGTTGGGCGTCACGACGCTCGCGGTATTGGCCGCCCTGGCCTGGTGCCTGCTTGGCGGATCGAGAGCCGCGCGTGGTGGGAGGAACTCGCCCGACGTCGAGGGCGGACAGGCCGGGCCGCCGCCCACGCCGTTCGTTCGCCTCTTGGCCGGGCTCGACTTCGTCGCCGTGGCACAGGGCCTGGCCGTCGCGCTGGTATTCTGGGGACTCGTGTCCAGGGCGTGGGCGAGCGCGCCGGGCTCGACGGTCCGCGCGGCCGGGATGCTGGCGGTCCACATCGGCTGGGCCCTTCTGCTTGCGCGGGGCCTGGCGGTCACGGGCGACCCGATCCGAGCGGTTCGCCGGATTGTCCGGGGCCTCGTCCTACTGCTCTTTGCGGCGACGCTCTTCGTGTTGTCGCTCCACGGCCTGCCCCGGTGGACGGTAGAGTCGTACCTGCCGCTTGCCCAAGGACCCGTCTTCTCCGCCTGCGTTTTGCCGGGCTTGGTGTTGGGACTCGTCTGGCTCCTCGAGACGGTCCGTGGGGTGGGTCGCGGCGCCCGGTCGCTCGGCTGGGTCCGGTGGATACTGTGCGTGGTCGGCCTCGTCCCACTCGTTTTGCTCGTCCTCTCTCTGGCATTCGCGATGTATGTGAACGCCTCGCGCGCGGCCTGGCTCGGCGGCCTGGTGGGCGTCGTCGTTCTGATCGCGCTCGCCCTGCGCGGCAAGGGGAGATACGTCGTTCTGGCCCTCGGGGGCGTGGCGATCCTGATCGCCTGCGGACGGTTCGCCCACTTCGCGACGACGAGCGGCTCGCTTCCGGCCGCCGAGCTCCGGATGTGCACATATACGTGGCGACACGCGCTGCAGGCCTGCGCGGAGAACCAGGGGACGGGACTGGGATTGGGCGCGTTCTCCCTGTCCAACGAGGATCGGATGAGCACCCACGCGTTCGACGACCCGACCGTGGTTCTGACGCGGTGGGCGGGCCACGCACAGAGCGAATGGCTGGAAAGCCTGGCCGACGTCGGCCTGATCGGCTTGCACATCACGGTGGGCATCTACCTGTTGACGGTCCTGGCCGCTCTCGGCGTCTTGCGGCGCACGCAGAGCGCCCGAGATCGCTGGTGCCTGATCGGTCTTCTGGCGGCGCTGCTCGGCATGATCGCGGAAGCGTCGACGAGCTCGAGCCTCCGCTTCGATCCCACGCCGGCGCTGTGGTACACCGTGCTCGGTTGCACCTGGGCGGTCCTGCTGTCGGCGCGGTCGAGGGCCGGGGTCTTTCGGCCCGGCGTCGGCGTTCGGCTTGCGGGAGGTGGGGCCCTCATCGTCCTCGGCCTGGTGGCCGGGTGGTTGGGGTTGCGGAGCCTCCGAGGCGATCGAGACCTTGTCCTCGGGGAGCGGGGCCTGTCCTCGCGAGACGTTGCGCAAGCGTTGACACGCATCGATCGGGCGGAGCGATACTGTCTGCGGCCGCGGTATCGGGCTCATGCCAAGCTCCTCAGAGCGCGGGCACGGTTGACGATGGGCAAGCGAGGCGCACTGGCCGCCTTCGAGCAGGCTCGCCGGATGATGGAAGCCCAGACGACGCGGCCGGGAGACGACGGTGGCCCAGGCGATTCGGCAGCCGGGCGCCCGATGGACGGAGTGACGACGCGCCCGCCCTCCGCCTCCGGCGCCGCGCTTCGCGCGCTCTGGCAGCGCCCGGTCTTTCGGGGCCTGTGGGAGGACACGCGGCGGCAGCTGGAGGTCTGCTTGCGAGAGCTCGACGAGCTGACGGTCATGGCGCCGGGTTGGCCGCGCACGGCCTCCGTGGAGGCCAACGCCTGCGGCGTTCTGGCGGACCTCTGGGAATTCCGCTCGCGGATGGCCGGGCCGCCTCGGAGCGCTTCCTCGAAGCAGGCCGCCCGGCAGGCGGAGCAGTTTCGCACGCGGCGGCTCAAGGCGCTGGTGCGATCGCTGGATCGTCTGCCGATGAACGCCCGCGGCGTGGAGGCCTTCCTGCAAGCGGCGGGCGACCTGCCCATGGCCAACGTCGTGAGTCTCGTGCGCGCTCCCTTACG
This sequence comes from uncultured Planctomycetales bacterium, assembly GCA_964550865.1. Classification (GTDB taxonomy): domain Bacteria; phylum Planctomycetota; class Phycisphaerae; order UBA1845; family JAFGLZ01; genus JAFGLZ01. The sequence continues at coordinate 11,365 of CAZKCX010000012.1, read as the reverse complement.
GCACCCGATGATCCGGCGAGAGTACCACGGTTTGCTTCTGCGCGTCGCAGGCGGCGAAGGGTTCCGACAAACCTTTCAACCGCTGGCCAAGCGGGCGCGGCAGGACGCGAAGTCGGCGCCTCGCGCGGACTGGTCGGACCCCCTGGCGCCGGAGACGCTGCGGTTCGAGGCCCTCGTCCGGGCCGCCCAAGGCCACAGCGAGCAGGCGATCGCCTGTGCGGACATGGCGGTCGCGCTCTACAGCACGAAGCACGCGACGCTTTCGGTCCAAGAGGCCCGCGCGCAGGCACAGAAGGGCTGGTACCAACTCCTCGTCAAGCCGAACGATCCGCAGACCGCGACAGAGACGATGCGCAAGGCGGTTGTCGTAGCGGAGCGACCGCGTACCGACACCACGTTGCAGCCGATCTATCGGCTGATCGTCTACGGGTTGCTCGCGGGGCTGAAGGAGGATTCCGCTCGCTCCTTGTCCCGGCTGATCACCGACCCCGACGGCAGGCGGGTCGACCCGAATTCGCTGCTCGTGAGCTCCTACGAGATGCTTGCCCGCACGTTCTTCGTCGACGATCCGGAAAGGCGTCCCGACAACTGGGGCGAATGGGTCACGCGGGCCGAGGCGATCGCGCCGGAGGCGGCACCCGTCCTCTCGCTGGCGGCGATCAAGGCGGCGGAGGAGGGCGACGCCCCGAGGGCGGCGTCCTACTTGGAGAGGGCCTGGCAAGGCGCGAACTCTCGCCAGGAGGCGACTGCCTGCCTCAGCGCCCTGCGGTACGTCACGGACAAGTATCCGGAGAACGCCTTACTCCTGCGCCTGCGCGACAAGGTCATGCGCCAGATCGGCGGGACGACGCAACCCGCGACCACAACGGCGCCGCTGCCGCAAGGCGCCCCGGTTCCCGCCACCGCACCGGCCAAGCCGGCCGACGAGTAGCGAGCGCGAGACCCGACGGCGATCCGTTCCACGTTCAGGGAGCAGGGATTACGGCTCGGGGAGCGAGACGGGTTTCCAGCCCTCCATGCCGAAGCGGACGTCGCGCTCGACGAACTCCCAGACGACGAGCTTCTTGCCGGTGAGCAATTCCGGCGTGCGGGCGAGCTGCTGGCGGACCAGCGTCGACGCACCCCCGTCGTTGACGATCGAGAGCACGGGCCGCTCGAGGAAGCGGGCCAGGTGTGCGATGAAGCCGGCCGAGCCGGGCTCGTCCCGTTCGTAGATCCGCAGGAAGCTGTCGCCCAACACAAGGACGGGCGCGTTCGGATCGTCCTCGTAGGGCTCGCGCGTCTCGGGATGCATCACGCGTCGGCACGGGACATCGTGCGGCTCGTAAAGATCGGCAATGCGAGGCGTTTGGAGCATGCGGGGCACGTCGCCCCGCCGCTCGGCCACGACGCTCTCGGTCTTGTACTCGACGGAGCCGGCGGCGACGAGCTTCTCGCCCAGGATGTGGTCGGCGACGACGCGGGCCGCCAGCCGCGCGCCCTCGTTGCTCCAGTGCGTGTCACGCGGGAGATAGATCGGCGGCGTGTCGGGCGCTGCCGAGCCCCCCCGTGTTCGCCTATCGGCCAGGGTCGGCCAGACGTCGACGACGTCGACGCCGGCCTCCGCCAGATCGCGGATGAGCCTCTGCGTGTGCGTACGCACCGAAGCGGGATCGTTTGCGGCGCGGGCCGTGAGCCGATCCGGAACCACGCTCGCCTTGCCGGGGACGGGCACGACGAGCAGCCGGATGCCCCGCCGGTGTAGCTGCTCTCGGAAGTCGAGGATCGCACGCACGGCCGCGTCGTGGCCGACGTGCTCGGCGAGGCCCTGGGGTTCTCGCTCCATCAGATACTGCACACCCGGGCGGTAGAACCACCAATCGTCACGGCCGAGGAGGGCCTTGGAGCCGGCATCACGGAGCGCGACGAATCGCCAGTACTGCATCCAGGGGCGCAGCCACTCCACGAAGTAGGACTGCGACTCGAGTCGGTCCTCGTAGAGGCGGAGGTTTCGCTTGTCGGGCACGTCGCGGAAGAGGTCGAGTGCCTGGATCGGCTCGCCCTCGCGGTGCTCCAGGACGGCCTGCGTCACCGGCACGGCGAAGATCGTCAGCAGGAACCCCGCCACCAGCAGCCATTGATGTCCGCGTCCCGTGGACGGCACTAGTGCCTCCCGTGTTCGTTGTGGCGAGCAGGAAAGAACGCGTCGGTTGAATTCGCTTGTTGCGCTTGAGCCACCACGAGGTGGCCTATGGGTTCAACCATGGGTGGCCCCCATTCCCGGGCGGATTCGCGGTCCCCACCGCTGAAGCGGCGGGCCACCCGACGTGTGTTTCTGTGCTGCGCCGACGACACCGAGGCCTCCTAGAACTGGAAGTACAGGAACGGGTTGAACGCTTGCGTGAACATCGTCACGAGCGACAACACGAACACGCCCAACAACACGATCGACTTGCCCCAACTCAGGCGCTTGACCCAGTCGAACGCCTGCACCGGTCCGAACGCCAGGACCGCGCACACGGTCATCATGATCATCGACGCTCGGGTATACAGCTCCGCCGCGAGCAGCATCGATCCGCCTTCGCCGACCCAGATCCCGTTCGCGCCGAACATCGCCGCGAGATAGCCCATCGCATCGCTCAACGTGACCGAGCGGAAGAAGACCCATGCGATGAGCACCAGGACGAATGTAGCGGCGACGCGGAATGGCTTGGGCATCCCGGCGTAGACCGGGCGCTTGCCGAGCCACCGCTCGATCGCCAACCACGCCCCGTGCAAACCTCCCCAGAAGAGGAACGTCCAGTTCGCCCCGTGCCACAAGCCGCCGAGCAGCATGACGATCATCAGGTTGACGTAGGTTCGGCGTCGGCCCCTTCGGTTCCCGCCCAGCGGGATGTAGAGGTAGTCCCGGAGGAACGTCGACAGCGAGATGTGCCAACGCCGCCAGAACTCCGTGATGCTCTCCGCGCGATACGGCGCGCTGAAGTTCTGCGGGAACTCGAAGCCGAGCATCCGCCCGAGCCCGATCGCCATGTCGGAATAGCCCGAGAAGTCGAAGTAGATCTGCATGGCGTAGGCCGTGACGCCGAACCACGCGTCGACCGCGCAGGGGGCCTCGGCGGCGAAGGCGGCGTCGGCCACGCGTGCGATCTCATTGGCCAGAAGGACCTTCTTCGCGAAGCCCAGGATGAAGAGCGCCACGCCCGAGCTGAACTTGTTGAGCGTGTGGGATCGATCGACGAGTTGGACGGCCACTGTGTTGTAGCGGACGATCGGGCCGGCGATGAGCTGCGGGAACAGCGAAACGAAACACGCGAAGTCCCAGAACGACCGGACGGGCGGCGCGACGCCGCGGTAGACGTCGATCGGATAGCTCAGGCTCTGGAAGATGTAGAAGCTGATGCCCACCGGTAGCGTGATCTGGAGCATCGGCAACGCGTCCGCGCCAAACAACAGCAGGAGGCGATTCAGATTGCCCTCGACGAACATGCAGTACTTGAAGAAGCCCAGAAGTCCCAGGCTGGCGACGGCCGCGACCACGACGGCGGCGACGCGCCGCCGCTCGTTGCCTTCCGCATTGGCGATGACCAGGCCGCAGAGGTGGTTGACCGCCGTGGCGAAGAGCATGAGCAGCGTGAAGCGCGGGTCCCACCAGGCGTAGAACGCGTAGCTAGCGATGAGCAAGAAGAGGTTTCGTTTGGCGGGCAGCGCGTAGTAGATCAGCAGCGCCAGCGGCAGGAAGTAGAAGATGAAGATGTGGGACGTGAAGACCATCGTGCGGGTCCGGCGCCGGTCATCCCTTTACGCGATTCGTCCACACGGCCCAGTAGATCGGGCCCTTGGTCTTACCGAAGTACTTGTTGATGATCGGGCCCATGTAGTGCTCGTCGATCGGGACCTCCAAGGCCATGCGGTGCACGTCGCCGGCCTTGAAGGCCTTGAGGTCTCCGCCGATGCCTTCGGCCCGCGCGTCGGCCGCGTCGGCCCGGGGCTTGAGGGGGTTATACTGGCCGACGTAGACCGTCTCGGAGACGTCCTCGCCGCGGTGGACCTCCTGCACCTCGTACTTGAAGACGTAGACGTAGTCATACAGATCGTTGGCGGGGAAGGTGACCTCGTCGTTGTGTGGGATGATCTCGGTGAGCTTGGCGGTGACTTCGACGCTGCCGAGCGTGGTGACCTTGTCGTCGGCGCCGTCGGTCTTGGCGTCGTTTCCGCCCGCCGCCTGCTTGCTGCACGATGTCAGGCCGAGCAGGGTCACGCAGATCCCCACGATCGCAACGCGGCTGGACCGGATGGCCCACGGCTTGCCATGTGCTGAGGGCAGGCGAAAAAGCCGTGCGGGTCCTTCGCTTGTGCGCTGGGTACGCGACTCGCCGGAGGAATTCGTGTCCCCCATCGCTGAAGCGATGGGCCACCCGCTATGGGAAGCGATGGGCCGTCCGCTATGGGAAGCGATGGGGCACTCGATGTGCGAGGCGATGGGCCGTCCGACCTTAGTTTCCTGTTCGGCCATTTCGGCAAGGCGTTTGGCCGAGAAGCTGTGTGCACGTCGATTCATCGTTCGCCTTTCACGTTCGCATAGGTCCAATGCGGTTCCCAGCCGGTGGGCAGGACGAGCAGCGGACCGTCTTTGGTCTTCGGGTGGATCTTCCGCAGCGCCGTGCTCTTGCCGCCGATGGAGGGGGCGTCGGTAAGTCGCATGATGGCGATCGGCGCGCCGTCCTTCTCCGCTCCGGAGCCGTCCTGCGAGCCGAGCGTCAGCAGCACGTACGTGCCGTCCGGCGACAGCGCGCCGCCGTAGATATGCCGGCCGTCGTGGCCGTACACGAGCTGCGGGTTGGATCCGTCGGCGCCGGCCATCCAGAGCTGCGTGTAGCCGTAGCCCTTCTGATTGCCGGGCCGATGGGAGAAGATGACCCGCTTGCTGTCGGGGAACCAATCAGGCGTACAGGTGCGGAACGAGTGCACGGCGTTGATCTTGCCGGTTGCGCGGACGATGCGCCCGACGGTCCAGTTCTCGCCGAGGAAGTTGGTCACGCCGACGAACGCCTTGCCGTTCGGCGCCCAGAAGAGCTGCTGGTAGGTTCCCTGGCGGGGCATCGTCTCGACGACCTTCTTGGTGGCCAGATCGATGATGCGAATGCCCTTGATCGTCAGGCAGGAGATCCGCCGATCGTCGGGCGACCAGTCGGCCCAGGGCAGCTCGCCCTCCTTTCCGAGGACACGTGGCTCCGTGCCGTCGGCGTTCGCGAGGACCAGACAACCCTGGAATCCCCACTTGTCGTGGTCGATCCTGGCGTCGCGCGGAAGGCGGCGGTACAGCATCCTCGTCCCGTCGTGGCTGAAGCGCGGCGCCGCCTCGCTGAAGTCGGGTGTGTTCGTGATGTTCCGGCGCTCCGAGCCGTCGGGCCGCATCAGGAAGAGGTCCCAGTCGCCCTTTTCGCTCCGCGCGCCGAAGACGATCCAGCCCTTGTCGCGGACCTCCTTGGCCAGGGCGGCGACTTCGGGCTCGTCGATTCGGGCCCATGCGGGAGTGGCCATCACCGCCGACAGAAGTAAACCACATGCGATACGCCAGACAGCCAAGGAAGAACCCTCCTCGATACAGAAAGCGAATCCTAGCTTTACGAATCCTGCACGAAACGCGGCAGACAAGAACCGACAGCAGGCTCTCAGATCCGCGGTCCCACACGTCGCCGAGCCGGCCTTGTCACGGCGAAGTCCTGTCTCCGACCCTGAGGCTCAGACCGAAGTGAGCTTGTCGAGGGACGGAGCCGGATCCCCAGGCCGGTCATTGTCCGTCGTTACGTACACGTGACCGGGCCGAGGACGGCCCGGCTCTGAATACAACAATCGCTCAGCCGTGGCCGCGGTGCGCTGTCTTGCCTCCGCGGAGCGCTGTTTTGCCTCCGCGGAGCGCTGTTCTGCCACAGCATTTTGGTCTCTCACTTCCCTTCCGCCTCCGGCACGTCGAACGGCAGGCGGAAGAGCCAGGGGCCCGTCTCGGGAGCGCCGTCGGCCTCGGCCCAGATCCAGCGCACTTTCGTGTTGTGGTACTCGCCCGGGTGGTGGCCGTACGGCTTCAGGCCGACCGGCCCGAGATCGACCACCCTACCCGCGCGGTCCGTGCCCTTGCCCATGTCGGTCAGCAGCGCGGCGGCGACCTTGTGGCCGACCCGCACGGCCGTCCAACCCTTGTCGCCCGTGGAGTAGCTCCGCTTGCCGACGCGGACCTGGCCGATCATGGCGGGTCGCTTCTCCTTGCTGTACACCTTGATCGCAAGGACGTTCGTGACCTGCTTCGTGTAGGCCTCATGCTGCGGGCACTCGACGTGTCCGCCGCGTTTGCAGATCTGCTCGCCGTTCAGGTAGACCTCGTAGTTGCCGGCGGCGCCGAACTCCAGCTCCATCGGCACGCCCGGATCGGGCTGTGGCTTGGCCTTGGCGGCAAGCGCCTTGAACGCGTCTCCGCCGACCCGTTCAACGCGGAAGACCCAAACCGCGCCGCCCGGCGGGCGATCGGACAGCCGCACGAGCTCCGCGCGCTGCCGCTTGTCCTTGCCGGCATCGATGACGACAGGGATTCGCCCCTTCGTCGGCTCCGTGGCCGCAAGGACGATCTTCGGCAGGGCTTTCTCGTCGACTTGCCCGTCGCAGACCGCGCAGTCCGGTAGGCAGTACAGGTCCGTGCCGGCAACCACACACCGCGCCTTGCTTGCCTTCGGGAGGAACTCGTACGGCGCCTCGAGGCGGATTTCGTCGGGCAGCTCGACCTTCAGCGTCGTCTTGCCTTGCCACGCGCGGGTGATGCTCGCCCAGCCGCCTTCGCCGGTGAAGTCGGCCCAGCTCCCGCGACCACGCACGAGCTTTCCGTCGACCTTGATGCCCGGGGCCGATCCCGGCACGCGGAGGGCGATCGTCGCCTGCTTCTGCTCCTTCGCCTGCACGGTGACGGTCCAGCGTCCGGCGTCCTTGCGGTCGGTGGTGACGACGATGGGTTTCGACCGCGCGTCCGGCTTGAGGGTCGCCCTCACCTCGGCCAGCCAGGTGACGTAGACCTTGCCCTTCTCGGAGACCACGCCCCACCGGGCCACGTCGGCCAGGACCTGGGCGATATGCATCGAGCAGCACCAGTACGAATCCGACCCCATCTTCGTGATGCCCGCGTAGTGGATCTTGGTCTTGCCGTCGAGAAGGGTGCGGAACGCCCAGTGGCCCGCGCCGCCGTTGGAGAACTGAACCGCATGGATGTGGTTGCGGAGCAGATGCTCGGCCACATCGAGCGCGCCGGTCTCGCTGGTGTCGCGCCAGGTGAAGAGGTTAACCCGGAGCCAATCGGCCTCGGAGCAGCCTTCGTCGCGGTCGTAGTGGAGGTCGAAGTACTCGGTAACCGCCCCCGTCGGCACCATGTACCGCTCCATGATCGTGTTGCGGCCTCGAGCCAGGGGGAGTTGGAACTCGCGTGTATTGGAGATGCGGTCGATGTCGAGCATCCCGCGGTAGCTCGTGAGCCAGCCGTGGCTGTGGTGGCCGTCGAAGTCGCTGTCCAACAGCGAGAGCTTCGCGATGAAGCGGGCCTCGTCGACGAACCGCCTCTCTCCGGTGGCCTCGCCCAGTGCCGCCAGCCCGTCGATCAGCGACGGATAGCACGTGGTGAAGCCGGAGGCCTTGATGCCGCCGACGCCCTTGAAGTTCGCCTCCTTCCCGTAGTACTTCCGCGTGGAGATCATGTAATCGCCCAGGCCGACGGCCATCTGCCGGACGACGGGATCCGGGTCGGTCATGATCCGTTCGGCCAGGGCGAGCAGGAGCCGGCCGTTGCCCCACAGCAGGGCCATGTCGCGGAGCTGCGTGATGCTCTCGTCGAGGTTCTGCTCGACGCCGAAGTGGCCGTCGGGCATCTGGTGCTTCTTGAAGCCGGCGATGAGTTTCTTGACGAACGGCGTTTCCTTTCCGAGCACCTGGTCGCAGGCGTTGAGCGCGCCGAGCATGCGTCCGGAGATATCGCCGCTGTAGTTTGTGAACCGTCGATCGAACTGGAAGTTCACGTCCGACAGGACGAAGTCGATGTCGTTCAGCGGGGGGGAGCAGAGACGGTTGTAGGCCATCTCGAGGTGTCTTCTTGTCTCTCCGCGGGGCTCGACCTTCTCGGCGAAGCGGAGGTCGAGGCGCTTGACGCTGTGGCCCCGCTCGGCGAAGACCGTCAGGGTCGTCATGGCTGTGAGTGCGATCGCAAGCGTCAAGGTCTTGTCCGGCACGGTGTGCTCCTTTCGTGGTCCATGCGTTCACTTCGTTTTCGTCGAGAGGTGCTGCGCGTCCCCTCCCGCCAGGGCGGCGGCCCATTCGATGGCGTCGATCATGCTTTGCGCGTTGGCCACACCCTTGCCGGCCACGTCGAAAGCCGTTCCGTGATCCACGGAGGTCCGCACGATGGGCAGGCCCAGCGTGACGTTTACGCCGCGGACCGTGGTCCATCCGCCCGTCCGCTCGTCGTAGGCGAAGCCGAGGAGCTTCACGGCGATGTGCCCCTGGTCGTGGTGCATCGCGACGGCGGCGTCGTAGCCTCCGCCCGCGACCTTGGCCATCATCGTGTCGGCGGGCAAGGGGCCGAACGCCGCGATCCCCGCCGTCCGCGCATCTTCCACGGCGGGGGCGATCTCCTCGATCTCCTCGCGTCCGAACAGACCGCCCTCTCCGCCGTGGGGGTTCAGCGCGGCCACGGCGATCCGCGGCTGCCGAATGCCGATCCGTCGCATGGCCTGGTGGGTCAGCTCGATGACCTCGCGCACGCGATCCCGCCGCACGCGCCGGCAGGCGGCGCACAAGGCGAGGTGGCCCGTCACGTGCGCCACGCGCAAGCCGCCGACGGCCAGCATCATGACGTAGCGTTCCACATGTGTCAGCTCGGCGAGCAGTTCGGTGTGTCCGGCGTAGTGATGTCCGGCGAGGTTGACGGCCTCCTTGCTGATGGGGGCCGTAACCAGGGCGTCGGCCTTTTCCTGCATTACCAGGCGAGCCGCGGTGAGCACGTAGTCGTAGGCCGCCTGTCCCGCCGCTTTGCTGACCTCGCCCCAGCGGATCACCGCCGGATCCACGTTGGCCAGATCGACGACGTTCAAGACGCCGGGCTCGAATCGCGCCTCCGCCGGCGCATCGACGGCGCGGACCTCCGTGGCCAGGCCGACGATGCCGACCGCCTCCTCCAGCCGCGCGGCATCGCCCACGACAAGGGCCCGCGCGACCCGAACCGTCTCGGACCGGCTGAGCGCGTCGGCACAGACCTCCGGGCCCACGCCGGCGGGATCGCCCATCGAGATCGCAAGGAGGGGTCGGGTTTCGCTCTCGTTTGTGGCCATGCTCGTAGGTCCGAGTGCGGGTCAATGCCCGGAGCTGTTCGCCTTGCCCTTTCCCGTGTGGTGCATCACGTGGAGCAGATCCCGCTGTTCGACGATGCCGAGCACCTTGCGTGAGCCGGGCGCGTCGACGACGGGAAGCGTCTCAAAGTGTCTCTCGCCGTGGAAGTGCTCGAAGACCTTGTCGAGCTCTTCGTCGGTCGTCACGAGCGGGATCTCCGGATCGGCCATGTCGATGGCCGTGATCAGGTCTCGGGTCAACGGATCATAGATGACGTCCCGGATGTCCGAGAAGCGAATCATGCCCACGAGATGTCCCTCGCCGTCCACGACGGGGAAGTGGTTGAACCGACTTCGCTCGACGAAGGCCATCACCTCATCGATGGAGGCGTCGGCCGGGATGAACTTCACGTTGGTCCGCATGATGTCGGCGGCCTGGAGCGGACGTTGCTCCTTCTCGGTGGTTTCCGTCGCTTTCTTGCCGAAGCCGATCATGCGCAAGAGCGAACGCACGATCGTCATCGTCGAGGAGGTGCCCTCCGTCGGCGAGGGCTTGGTCCGCCGCAGTAGGGTCATCGCCTTGACCTCGCCGGCGTTGACGGCCACCCACTTTACCCCGAGCGGCCCGGTCAGCTCGAACACGGCCACGGAGCCGAAGATGATCGTCTTGAACGTGCCCGCCAGGGGGTGGGGCCAGTGTTCGTTCAGGAAGACAGCCAGCCCGATGGCGACTCCCGCCTGGCAGATGAGGGCGGCGCCGATGGTGGGTTTGACGGTATCCGGCTCCGCCGCCCACCAACCGCCGATCACCCCGCCGATCAGCTTGCCGCCGATGCGGAAGACGACGTAGGCCATGCCGAGCATGCCGATCTGCGCCAACTCCTCCATGTGCAGGTCATACCCCGCGAGCACGAAGAACGCGGCGAAGAGCGGCGTGGAGATGGGGCGCAGCGCCTGGATCAACCGCTCACCGTCGATGGCGATGTTGGCGAAGGTCGCACCCATGAAGAGCGCGGTCAGCAGGAAGTTGATCGAGAGGTTGAACGGGTCGTCCGCGAGCCATTCCCGTCCTGCCCCGAGGGCCAGCACGACGCCCATGAAGACGAGCATGGTCTCGCCCATGGCCAGCTTGGCATGCGCCACGCTGATCATCAGCCCGAGCAGCCCGCCCAACAGAACGCTGCCGAGGGTGACCATCAGCAGGTCCAGCCAGAGGAGGCGGTCGCTTGCGAAGGTGGTGTCGATCACGCCCGTCGCGGCCATCACGATGAACGCCACATGAAACAGCACCGTGCTGGCGATGTTGTTCATTCCGACCAGCGTGAGGGCCGTGTCGGTCATGGGGCCCTTCGATTCGTACTCGTTGAAGACCAACAGCGTCGCGGCCGGGGCGGTGGCGATCCCCGCGATGCCGAGGAAGAGCGCGAACACGCACTTCTGGCCGAGGGTCCCGCCGGCCGTGAACAGGGCGACCACGAGGCATCCCACCCATACGCAGAGCAACGTCAGGCCGGAATCCGAAACGGTGAGTCGCCCGACCCGCCCGCCGACGCGTCGAAGATGGGATCGCTCCAGGACGCCGCCGAGCATGAAGAGGATCATCCCCAGCACGACGTCATACACGGGGGCGAGCGGCTTGGAGCCCTGGGCGGCGATGTGGATGGCGTCGCGCAAGCCCGGGGCATCCGTCGGCCCGGGCTGCGTGGCCGTCGTCTCGTGCGCGGGGGCAGGGGCACCGTCCGTATCGATCGTGTTCAGGATGAAGCCGGCCACGACCAGCTTCAGCACGATGCCCGCCACGAGGTATCCAATGACACGCGGCAGGCGGAGGAAGCGGGCCGCGAATCCGAACCCGATCCCGATGAACAGCATCAGGCCCAGGAGCAGCCCGGGCGACGGGACGAGTTCATGCATCGCGTTGGAGGTCACGCCCAGCAACGCAATCGGCATCGTCAGGTGCACGCAAGGGTCCTCGTGAGAGCGTCCGCCAGTCGAGGGCTATTCGACCGCAGTTGCCGCCGCAATGCAAG
>CAZKCX010000011.1:15224-24397 GCA_964550865.1 uncultured Planctomycetales bacterium | reverse complement strand
GCTCTTCAGCGACGGGCGTATCGAGGACGCCCACCAGGTCGTCCTCAAGCGGGGCACGATGCAGCTCGCCCTCGCCGGACAGGCCAAGGACAACGTCGGCATCATCGGTCTGGACGCCAGACGGAACTACGAGCGCCCCGAGCAGCTCAACGTCTTCGTGACCGTGGGCAATTTCGGGCCCGAGCCGGTGCGAAGCGACCTGACGATCAAGATCGACGGGCGCGAGGTCTCCTTCGGAGAGGTCCACCTCGGCGCCGCCCCGCCGGAACGGGCCGGAATCGGCGCGACACGGCCCGCCGGAGAGACGCCGCCATCCGCCGCGCCGCCGTCTGAACTCGAGCGAGCCCACGTCGCCTCGGTCCCGTTCGAGCTGACGTTCGACGGCGGCGGGGTGATGGAGGTGATCGTACACCGCGAGGACGCGCTGGCCCGCGACAACCGGGCGTGGGTCGTCATCGAGCCGCCACGTCGGCTCCGCGTCTTGTTGGTGACCAACGGGAACTACTTCCTCCGCCGCGCGCTCCAGAGCCTGCCGCTCCGCGAGGTCAAGGTGATCGATCCGGAGGCGTTCGAGGCCGGCCGCAAGCAGTTCGCCCCCGGGGGGCGGATGGCGTACGACGTGGCCATCCTCGACCGGTACAGCCCCGAGGACTTGCCCCGCGGCAGCTACCTGTTCTTCGGCGCCGCTCCGAAGGTCGAGGGCGTCGAGGACGTCGGCGTCGTCGAGAACCAGTTCATCTACGACTGGGACGACCAGCACCCGCTGCTCCGTCATGTCGTGCTCAACTACGTGATGGCCTCGAAGTGGCGGAAGATCAGCTTGCCCGATCGAGCCGAACGCCTCGTGGAGGGCGAGACCACGCCCGTCGTCGCGACGCTGTCCGCCGGCGGGAGCAGCTTCGTCATCGTCGCCTTCGACCTGTACGACTCGAACTGGCCGTGGCGGGTGAGCTTCCCGATCTTCATCTACAACGCCATCCAGCATCTCTCGGCCAGCATCACGGTCGGCCCGTCGTCCACGATTCGTCCGGGCCAGACGGTGGCCATCCCCGTGCCCTCCGGGGCGGATACGATCACGGTCCGCACGCCGCGAGGGGACGAGCAGCAGCTCGACGCCGAGGCGCGGCAGGCCGTCTTCTTCCGCGGGACCGATCGGCTGGGGGTGTATCGTATTGAGCCGAGTGTTCAGGGGTTCGACGCGTTCGCCGTGAACCTGCTCAACCCGAACGAGAGTGAGATCCGCCCGAACCGCGCCTTCCGCGTCGGTTCGGAAGAGGTGGAGACGACCGAGGCCATCCGGCGGGTGAACCGTCCGCTGTGGCCGTGGCTCATGCTGGCGGCGCTGGGCGTGCTGCTAATCGAATGGTTCGTCTACAACCACCGGATGCGGGTATAGGTTCCTCACCCCGCGTTGCGGAACTGGGTTTCGTAGAGCGTGCGGTAGAGTGGGCATTGATCGATGAGCTGCTCGTGCTTGCCCGTCGCGACGATCTGCCCTTCGTCCATGACGACGATGCGATCCGCCTCGCTGATCGTGGAGAACCGGTGGGCGATGACGAACGTCGTCCGACCCTGCATGATCTTGTGTAGCGCCTGTTGGATCTTCACCTCGCTCTCGGCGTCGATTTGGCTTGTCGCCTCGTCCAGCACCAGGATCGCCGGGTCGCGGACGACCGCCCGCGCGATCGCGATCCGCTGCTTCTGCCCGCCCGAGAGCAACTGCCCGCTGATGACGCCGTCGTATCCGGAGACCACCGTTTCGCCCTCTCGCGTGGAGAACTCCCGAATGAACTCGTCGGCGTACGCCGAGCGCGAGGCCTGCAACACGGTCTGTTCGTCGACGTGTCGCCGGCCGTACGCGATGTTGTTTCGCGCGGTATCGGTGAAGATGACCGTGTCTTGCGTCACCAGGCCGATCATGCCGCGAAGGCTGCCGAGCGAAATCCGCGGCAGCTCCGTTCCGTCGATGAGGATCCGGCCGCGCTGCGGGTCGTAGAACCGCAGCAGCAGACTGCACAGCGTCGTCTTGCCGCTGCCGTTCGGGCCGACCAGGGCGATGATCTCCCCCGCCCGCACGCGGAGGTTGATATCGCGCAGCACGGGCCGATCCGGGTTCGTCGGGTACGCGAAGTGGACGTCGTGGAACTCGATGCCCTGCTTGACCTCCTCCAGCCGCACGCCCGCGCCCCGATTCTCCTCGGATTCCTCCGACTCCTGGTCGACGACCTCGAAGATGCGCTGCGCGGCGGCGTCGGCGGCCTGCAGCTTGTTGTTCACGTTGGCCACCCGCCGGATCGGGTCGAAGATCCCCGCGATGCAGACCACCAACGCGAAGAAGATCTCCGCCTCCAGCGTCCCGACGAAGACGAGATAGCCACCCGTCACGGCGATTCCGCCCACCGCCGCCGTCCCGGCGACCTCGAGCAGGGGGGCGACGGCGGCGTCCAGCTTGAAGATTTTGAGCTGCTCACGCATCAGCTCGCGATGGCGACGGAAGAACCGCAACGCCTCCCGGCGCTCCATGTGATAGGCCTTGACCACGCGGATGCCCTGGATTCGTTCCTCGAGCAGCTCCATGAGCCGGCTCCACGATTGCAGGGCCTTTCGCTGCGCGCGACGGATCTTGCGGCCGAGCCGGCGGATCAAGAGCGCCGCGATCGGTGCCACCGCGCACACCGAAAGCAGCAGCAACGGGCTGATCGCCGCCGCCAGGATCAGAACGCCCAGCGCCTTGAATGGCTCACGAAGCGTCTTGCCGAAGAGCACGCGGATGCCCGCCTCGAGCGTGACGGAATCCCGCGCGAACCGTGAGAGCGTATCGCCCGATTGCTGGCGATCGAACCAGGACATCGGCAGCGCGAGCATCTTGCCGTAGCCGTGCGTGCGGATGTCGATCATGGCCCGCTGGCTGAGCAGGCCACAGGCGTATTCCTGGAAGAAGCGGCAGATCCCACCGAGTAGCGTCACCAGGACGAGCAAGCCCATGACGATCGCCAGCGATTCCAACCGGCTTGCCGTATCGTGGCCGGCCGGCAACCACGACACCAACCAGAGCAAGTGCGGGGTATACCATCGGCTGTCGCGAGGCCAGATCGTGTCCCGGATAGGCTCGGCGCCCTTCTTGGCGGGCTGCACCATGACTTCCGTGGGCCGGCGTCGAGGGACGGACGCCATGATCCGCAGCATCTCGTAATGATCCCCCGTTCGGCCGTCGATCTCGAGGATGCGATCTCCCCGGCTGGCCACGTGCGCGAGCGAACCGGCCGGGTTCACCGTTCGCAGGAAGAGCCCTCGTGTCCGCGCCTTCCCTGTCTCCGGATTGCGGGGGACGTCTTGCGGGACCCGGCAGGCGAGGCGACGCTCCGTGTTCTCGCGGTGGACCCAGTCCGCCAGGGTCTCGTGCTGGGCGACCATGATCTTGAGGAAGGGAACGACCGAGGTCAGACTCACCGTATAGAACAGGCTGATACCGAAGACGGACACGCACGCCCAGAAAAGGTAGCGCTTGTGCGGCCACACGAATTGGAGGCCACGACGGAAGTGCGGGATGTACTCTCGGTTCTTTCGCGACATTCAGCAGCACTACGCGGGTGATACGCCCTGCGAACCGTCATCAGAACACCATCCGACGGTGAGCGGCACAAGTGCGGAAACACCACCTGCAAACGGCCCGGGCGGTCCGCCGGGCAACGCCAGATCCTTTATCTTACCGTCTATCCGGGGAAATGAAACGCCGTGCGGCACACGAAGACGACAGGATGCATGCGCGAAACGCGAGAAGGCTTACGGCGCGGTCTTGTTTTGTATCTCGGCTTTGCCGGGCCTGCCGGCCTTCTTCTTCGCGTCGCGGAGCTTCTTCGTGCGCGGCCTCCTCGTCGTCTCGCGGGGTTGCTTCTTGTTGGCCTTCGGCCTTGCCGCCGCGAGTTGCTTGCGGAGCCGGTTGCGGCGTTCCACCCACGTGCCGTAGTCCTTGTTGATCCTCTCGCCCTTCGCGATCATCGCCCGATCGACCTGCTCCTGCAGCTTCGCCACGGCCGGGTCCTGCATTACCTCGGTGCGGATCGTGCGTAGCCGGGCCTGCAGCGATCGGACCTTCTTCTGGAGAGCCGACAGCTCGGCCTGGAGCTCGTCGTAGTCGGGGTGTGTGGTCTTGGCCTTTCTTCGGATGACGGCGTTGAGGACCTTGCGGTCCGCCTGGATCTGCTTGTCCTGCTGGATGCGCTGGTCGATCGGGCGGATCTTGGCCTCCAGCGCACGCAGCTCGGCGGTGAGCTTGCGGACCTCCGGAGAAAGCTTGCCCCGACGCCTTCGCGCCGCCGACTGCGTGGCCGGTCGCTTGGCCGGTCGTTTGATCGTCCCCTTGATGACCTTCGTACGGATTCGCGGTTGGGTCGTGGGCTGCGCGCCCGAAACGGCGGCGCTGGGGAAGAGCGAAACCAGAACGATCGATACCCACTTGCATGCAGAGCTGGGAACCATGGGCGGCACTCCTGATCGGCGTGAAGGCCGAAGTCGACGTCGCGCGAGCGGCGACCCCGGTTGGGAACATACTTACCAAACGACGGCCCCTCGGCCAAGCGGGACCCTGAAGCGTCGGACGGCGCTGCCGGGGATGCATCTCGATTTCGGTCGCACGAGCATCCGCGTGCAGATTCTACGTATCCCTTGCCCGAGCCGCAGCATTCATGCTGCGCGTGGATTGACCGCGCGAGATGGATCTTGCGGCTCGGGCAGTCCGCGCCATCTACGGCATGTCTGCAACGATCCGTTTTATGCATCCCGCTGTCGGGTGCGGGTTTGTTGACGCTCTCGGATGCCCGCGCTAAGCTACTTCCATGAAAGATTGAACCGTGCGTCAGAAGGAACCTCTATGAGGGTGGCCCATGGCTTTGGCCGTTGGGGGACGCGAATCTCCCGTTGAATTCGTGTCCGCCACCTCTCCCTCGACAATGCTCCCTTCGGGGCTGAGCCTCCCTTCGGTCTGAGCCTCCGGGTCGAAGACAGGGTCGAAGACGGGACAATGTGGAGGGGTAGGCCACCCAAGTCTCGCCAACTGTCCGAACACTGTTGCAGGCGGCTTAGACTCGCGCCCCACGCGAAGGACAGACGCTATGTGCGGAATTGCGGGCATCTTCGGCGAGCCGGACGAGACGTTGCTCCGTCGAGCCGCCGAGCGGCTTCGTCACCGCGGACCGGACGGTGACGGCGTCTGGATCGATCCGCAAGGTCGCGCAGGTCTGGCGCACGCCCGCCTGGCCGTCATCGACTTGCCCGGCGGCGGCCAACCCATCTTCAACGAGGACCGTTCCGTCGCCGTCGTCTTCAACGGGGAGATCTACAACTACGTCGAGCTGCGGGCCGAACTCCTCGAGCGAGGTCACCGCTTCGCAACGCAGACGGATACGGAGGCGCTCGTCCACCTCTACGAGGAGCGGGGCGAAGACCTCGTCGAGCGGCTCCGCGGCATGTTCGCCTTCGCGCTCTGGGACGCTAGCGCCGAAAAGCTCTTGCTCGCGCGCGATCGACTCGGCGTCAAACCGCTGTACTACGCCAAGCGGGACGGCCGACTGCTCTTCGCCTCCGAGATCAAGGGGCTCCTGGCGCTGGACCCCGGAACGGGGGACATCGACGACCAGGCATTGTCCGACTACTTGACGTTCGGCCACGTGCCCGCGCCGCGGACGATCTATCGCGACGTGCGAACGCTGCAGCCGGGTTGTCGGATCGTCTGCGATCGGCCGGGGCAGGCGGAGGAGCGACGGTATTGGCGGCTGCCGACGGAACCCGAGCCCTGCCGAGATGTCCGGGAGGCCGTTGCGCGGGTCGAACCCCTACTGGAGGAGGCCGTCCGGATCCGCCTGCGGGCCGACGTGCCCGTCGGCGTGTTCCTCTCGGGAGGCATCGACAGCGGACTGGTCGTCGCGTTGGCGTCGAGGCATCTCGGGCGGCCCCTGACGACGCTTTCGGTGGGGTTTGAGGACGCGGCGTTCGACGAGCGCCCGCTGGCGCGGCAGGTGGCGGAGCGCTACGGGACGGACCATCACGAGCTGCTCGTGCGTCCCGACCCCCGGAGCGTCTTGCCGAGGATCGTCGAGGCCTACGATCAGCCCTATGCGGACTCGTCTGCCATCCCGACCTACTGCCTGGCCGAGGCGACGCGGTCGCACCTGAAGGTGGTGTTGACCGGGGACGGGGGAGACGAGGCCTTGGCCGGCTACCGGCGCTACGTCGCCGCGCGCATGCTCGACCGGATGGGCGTGCTTGCCGGGAAGGCCGCCGCGCCCGGATGGCGTCTACTCGATGCGGTCCTGCCCGGCGCGAGGGGCTTTCGCACGCGCTACGCCTTTGCGCGGCGTTTGGTCCGGGGGCTGGCCCTGCCGGAGGCGCAGCGGGTTCTGGCGTGGGGGAATGACGGCCTCGACGAAGGGGAAAAGACGGCGCTTGCGGGTGGGTCGGGCGATTGGCTGCGCGGTTGCCGCCCGACGTGGCGATCGATCGACGAACGCCTTGCCGAGGTCGGCGACGGGGCTCGGTCCGCCCTTGACCGCCAGCTCTGGGTCGACGCGCGGACGCTGCTGCCGGACGACCTCCTCGTCAAGATGGACATCGCGACGATGGCGCACGGCCTGGAGGCGCGAAGCCCCCTGCTCGATCACGTTTTCTTCGAGAGCGCCGCGCGCCTGCCGGGCGCGGTGAAGCTCGCGGGGACGGAAACCAAGCCCGTGCTCCGCGCGCTGGCCGAGCGACACCTGCCGGCCGAGGTGGCGGCCGCCCCGAAGCGTGGGTTCGAGGTGCCGCTGTCCCGTTGGCTCACACACGAATTGCGGGGGCTTCGCGACGAGGTGCTCCTGTCCCCGTCGGGTTTGTTGGCGGAACGGTTCGACCGCGGCGCCTTGACCCGACTGGTCGAGAACCGTCGCGGCCTGGATCCGGCGCGGTGGTCTCGCCGTGTCTGGACGCTGCTGATGCTGGGCCTCTGGGGCGAGGCCCGGGCCTGACGGTCGCCTTCGTTTCCGCAAGCCGGGCGCCCGGCTACTTGACCCGCGTCTTCGGCGGATTCGCCAGATCTTCGTAGCGCATCTGCACGTCCTCGCGCTTCACGTCACGCGTGTCGACCACCCACCAACGGTACTTCACGGTCAGCGGATTGTCCGATCGCAGCTTCCACGGGATGAACTCCCCGAATCGGCCGTACAAGCGCTCGGAGAACCGTGCCCCGTCGGGGTTCTTCGGCGAGGTGAGATAGGCCACGGTATAGCCCTGGCCCTCGATTGCGAATTGGATCGCGTTCCAGGGCAGGTCCTTGTGCTCCGGCGTATTGTACTGCTTGGCCGGATCGAGGCTCGACCACTTCGCCGGGCGGAGATAGCGCGTCTGCTTCTGGTTCGCGGCGACCTCCTTGGCCGCGCGGAACTGGGCGCCGGCGTGCTGGCGATCGCCGTTCAACTCCACCGGTCCGCGAACGGGCTTGAGCATGGACGTGAACTCGACCATCGTCTGGCCCTTTGACGGCCGGTACGCGAATACCGTCCGCGTTTCCTCGACGAACGGCTTGCCCTTCCGGTCGTTCCAGTGGATCTTGAGGACGTGCCCGCCGAGGACCGGCCCCTCCACCTTCAGCAGGACCTTCTCGTGCTCCTGATGCTCACCCTTGTGCGCGTGCCAGACGTCATACGTCTCCCCGTCGATCGTGCACTTGTTGTAGCCGAAGTAGATCCCCCGGTGGTGCGGATAGGGATCGCCTTTGAGCCCCTGGGTGATCGGGCGGCTGCCGTCCGGCGCGAAGACGTGGTGGAAAGGCTTCTTGGTCGTCTCGATGTCGCGGCGGTCAAACGGCGTGTACATGTAGCGAAGCACGGGGCGGTCGCCGTACACCAAGTCCATGGATTTGATCTTGCCTTTGGACGAGTCCTTCCACCGGAACACCTTCGTCGATGCGGGGAGCACGTCCTTGCCCAGCTTGATCATGTAGGTCTCGGTCTTGCCTGCCGGCAGGTCCGGGACAATCCAGTAGACCATGGATCCTGCCGTCAGTTGCGCGGGGAGGGTTGTGCCGTCGCACACGGCCACGGCCTCGAGATCGTGCACGTTCTTGGATACGTCGAGCTTCTGCGCGACGAGTGCGCCCTTTCGGTGCGACCCGCCCGCGTCGACCTCGACCTTATACTCCATCGCGTTGGTCACGGGACATAGGAGCAGGGCTAGGAGGAAAAGGTAGCGGTGCATGGTGTGTCTCCTGTCTCTGTTGTGGTTCCGTTCGCCCACGGCTGTCGAGGAGTTCAGCATACCGGCTGACCGCCGACGGCGAAAGCCGCGACCGCAGAGACGTCTCGCCCGGCGTTTCAGGGAGGACCGAGAAACCCGTTGTGGCCTGCGGCGATGTCCACTAGAATGCTCCTCTTGCTCTCCCATCCCTGCTCCGGGGCTGAGAAGCCGAAACGAGAACGACACAGGAGTATAGAGACGGAGCCTTTGCCATGACGCAACGCCACATCACTCTGCCGGACGACCGACTGCCCAAGGCCTGGTACAACGTGGTGGCCGATATGCCCTGGCCGCCACCGCCGCCGCTGAACCCGGCGAATCTCCAGCCGTTGCCGCCCGAGGCGCTCGAGGCGATCTTTCCCAAGGCGCTGATCGCGCAGGAGGCCTGCGCGGATAAGTGGGTGGAGATTCCCGAGGAGGTCCGCAAGATCCTGGGCATCTGGCGGCCCACGCCGCTCGTGCGGGCATTCTCGCTTGAGGAGCACCTGAAGACGCCGGCCAGGATCTACTACAAGAACGAGTCGGTCTCGCCGCCGGGCTCGCACAAGCCGAACACGGCCGTCGCGCAGGCCTACTACAACAAGGCGGAGGGGTTCACGCGGATTGCCACGGAGACGGGCGCCGGGCAGTGGGGCAGCGCGCTGGCGTTCGCCTGTTGTCTGCTTGATCTCGAGTGCAAGGTCTACATGGTGCGCGTCAGCTTTGAGCAGAAGCCGTATCGCAAGCACATGATCCACGCGTGGGGGGCCGACGTGATCGCCTCGCCGTCGCAGGACACCCAATCGGGTCGCGAAATCCTCACCAAGGACCCGAACACCAGCGGGTCGCTCGGTATCGCCATCAGCGAGGCCGTCGAGGATGCCGCCACCCACGACACGACGAACTATTCTCTCGGCAGCGTGCTGAAC
>CAZKCX010000011.1:0-15214 GCA_964550865.1 uncultured Planctomycetales bacterium | reverse complement strand
ACGTGCTGCTGCATCAGACGGTGGAAGGGCTCGAGGCCCGAGAGCAGCTCGAGCTGGTCGGCGAGAAGCTGCCGAACGTCGTCATCGGATGCTGCGGCGGCGGGTCGAACTTCGCGGGCCTGGCCTTCCCGTTCGTCAAGGACAAGATCGACGGCAAGGATATCAAGCTGGTGGGCGTCGAGCCGACGGCGTGCCCGACGATGACGCGCGGCGAGTTCCGCTACGATTTCGGCGACACCGCCCAGAAGACTCCGTTGGTGAAGATGCACACGCTGGGGCACGGCTTCGTCCCTCCGCCCGTTCATGCCGGCGGATTGCGGTACCACGGGATGGCGCCGCTGGTGTCGTTCTTGATCGACAAGAAGGTCATCGACGTGGCCGCCTATCACCAGAACGAGATCTTCGACGCCGCCCTCACCTTCGCCCGGACCGAGGGCATCATCCCCGCGCCGGAGACCGCGCACGCGATCAAGGCCCTCTTGGACGAGGCGATCCGCTGCCGGGAGACCAACAGCGAAGAGGTGCTGCTGCTGAACTTCTCGGGGCACGGCCACTTCGACCTTGCCTCGTACGATCTCTACATGTCCGGACAACTGGAGGACTACGAATACCCGGAGGAGGCCATCGCCGCCGCGATGAAGGCCGTCCCCGTCATCGAAGGCTAGGCGGCTTCCAGGAAGAGAGATTGTGCGATGCGGCGAAAGGGACTTTTTTTGGGTGGCCCACGGCTTTAGCCGTGGGGAACGCGAATCGCCGCACCAAGCCGCTTGCGGGAACGACTGACAAGTTGCGTGGTTCCGCCCAATGTGGCCCGGCCGCCCTCGGCTGGGCTCTTCTACGGCTCACGGCCGGGGGCGGCCGTGCCACACTGTTCCATCTATGTTGCAGGCAGGCTCGTACCGCGTTTCGCAAATCGTGCGACTATGGACAGGACCGCACACTACACTGTCGCTGCCCGAGCCGCTTGTGGCGAGCCAAGTCGAGCCGCCGGATTCATCCGGCGCGGCCGCGCGGCATGAATGCCTCGGCTCGGGCGCGTAGTCGCGATACTTCCAAAACGCAGTAGCATTTCGTATCAAGGCTACCTTATTCGTTCGGGGAATTGGGTTCGGCGAGTATCGCCCCTTCGCCCCCGTAGCTGCGATCGGCACGGCGGAGGATCGCATCCAGCCGGTCTGGGACCTTCGCGCCGTAGCCCTCGAAATCCTCCGGGCGAATGCTGAACACGTGATCGCGGTTGGCGAAGCCGCGCACGCTGCCGTCGAAGTAGAGGATATGCACCCGTTCGGCGCCGTGGTTCACGTGGAAGTAGGGCCCCTGGCCGAGACTGTTCACGTCCATCGCCCACGCGCGGACCGGCAGCCCCTCGCCGTTGTCGCCCGGGGCGTCGAGCAACGGGCGCTCGACGTCGTCTCGGTTCCGATAGAGGTAGGAGCCGTAGGCGTTCTGATCGGTGCCGATCTTGGGGATTTCCTTTTGCTCATTGCTGTTGCCGTCGGCCGGGCAGAAGAGGATGCGGGTTTCGGGTGCGTACCGACGCAGCAGTGTCCCCAGACCCATCTTGGTCTTCTCGTCGCCGTACCAGAATTGGTTTGTCGCGACGGTGGCGGGAACGTTCGGAGTGTCGATCTGCGGACCGTGCGGCACGACGCCGTTGTAGTCGTCCGCGTACATCCGAAGGGACACGCCGACCTGGCGCAGATTGCTCATGCACACCGAGGCCTTGGCCCGATCGCGCGCGGACGACAGCGCCGGCAGGAGGATCGCCAGCAGCAGGGCGATGACCGCCACCACGACGAGGAGTTCGATCAGCGTAAACGCTTTGCGTTTGCACTGCCTCACCTCGGGCAGCTCGATCAGCGTGAAGGCGCGGCGCTGCGGTCGTGGGAACGTCGTTTGCCTTTGCCGGGCATCCGGAAGAGATGGGCCCCGCACCCGCTGCGGCAATCGCTTGCCCCGAAACCCTTGAGGATGACCTCGCCCCCCTCGCGACGCGTCTGGATCGCCCAGCGACACTCCGCGCCTTTGCGCCACGGGCGGATGTCGATCTCCCGCATGTTCGCCTCCGGCCTCGATAGCAGGTAGTCGATATGCCACCGCAGGGCCTTCTCCTTACGCCGGTGCCGCTCGAGACGGGCTCGCAGGTTCCGCCGCGCGCTGCCCACGTAGACATAGCGCCCCGCGGGAAGATCCACCGTGCCGAGCCGACCCACGCGGATGCGCACCGCCGCCCCGAGATCGATCCACAGCCGATACACCCCCGACTCGGTATCGACGGTTGGCGTGGCCACGTCGTCGGCCCCCTCTCCAAACCTTAGCCCTTCGCCCAACGGATCTCCACCCGACGGCCGTCGCGGTCCATGCGCAGCGGCACGCGAAGGGGCAGCGGCGCGACGGGCCAGGTATGCCCGAAGGCGCAACGAGCGACCACGGGCAACCGCTTGGAGGGCAGATGATAGCGCAGGAGGGCGAGCACGGCATCGGTCAGGTCTTCTCCGCTGCGCTGGAAGTCGCCCAGCAGCAGGCCCTCGGCGTGGTCGAACAGGCCGGCCGCGCGGACGTGCGCCAGCATGCGGTCGATCCGCTCGGGCTTCTCGTTGACGTCCTCCAGGGCGAGCCACCGACCGCGCATCCCCAGCGACCGCGCGTGGGGCGTGCCCAAAAGTGCGCTCATCAAGGCGAGATTTCCGCCGATCACGCGGACGCGGCCTTCGCGCCGGAGCCGGCCCTGGACGAGCGTGCCCGTCAGGAACCGGCCGGGCTCGTCGCCGCAGATCATCCGCCCGATGTCCGCCCAGTAGGATGCAAGCTCGTGCCTGCCCCGTCGGCCCTTGCCCGCTTGCTCCATCGCGAACAGCGGCGTCGCCTCGTGGATGCCGATCGCCCGTCGGCTCCGCCCGACGAGATTGATGAGCGGGGTCATCTCGCTGAAGCCGAAGACCTTCACGCGGGTCTTTCGCCGATCGAGCACGCGCCAATCGATGCGGCCCAACAGGCGGGTGAACCAGGCCCCGCCGGACAGGGCGAGAACGGCCGCCACGCGGTCGTCCGCCAGGGCCCGTTCGAGGTCGCGCGCGCGTCGGGCGTCGTCGTCCCGGCCGCCGCCGCGGTCGTCCTCTTCGGCCTCGAGGCAGGCCTTGTCGGCCGTCAGGCGGTATCGATGCTCCAGCGATTCCGCGATGCGTTCGAGTAGCTCGTTCGCATCGGCGATGCCGACTCGATGGAAGCGCGAGGCGGCCGGCGCGCCGGGAGAAACGAGATGAATGCGTTCTTGGGTCATGGCACGTCACCGCCCGCTGCTTGCAAAGCCCCTCGGACAACCTATGATGAGGGATTCTCGGTTGGTGGCAAGGGTTCTGCAGGCGCCGTATCCGCAACAAAAGGCCCATGAGCTTCTACGATGCGATCTTGACGGCCGAAGACCTCCACAAGACCTATCGGAACGGGTCGGTGGCCACGCCCGTGCTGCACGGGCTGAACCTCGAGATCGGACGGGGCGAGCTCGTGTTCATCATGGGGCCCAGCGGGTGCGGCAAGAGCACGCTCTTGAACATCCTCGGCCTCATGATGCCCGCAACGCAGGCGCGGACGCTTTGCATCGACGGCGTCGACGCCCTGGCCCTCTCAGACAGTGCCCGTACCGTGCTGCGCCGGGAGAAGATCGGCTTCGTCTTTCAGCGGTTCAATCTGCTTCCGGTTATCTCCGCCGCGGAGAACGTGCGACTCGCGATGCGGCTTCGCGGCATGCCCGACGCGGGGCAGACCGAAGCAATCCTCGAGCGGTTCGGCATCGCGGACAAGGCCGACCGGAAGCCGGGGTTGCTCTCGATGGGCGAGCAGCAGCGCGTCGCCATCGCGCGGGCCGTGGCGTGCAGGCCCGCTCTGCTGCTCGCCGACGAGCCCACCGGCAACCTGGATTCGGCCAACGCCGAGGGGGTCATGAGCCTGTTCCGCGAGTTGAATCACGACGACGGCCAGACCGTCGTGGTGATCACGCACAACGAACACTGCGCCGAGCCCGGTGACCGGGTCATTCGCATGAAGGACGGGCGATTCCTTGATTCGTAGCCTCGGCAACGCGCTCCTCTCCGCCCCCGACCCCAAACGCGACGGACTGAACCTGCGTCTGTGGTTCGTCTTGTTCACCGCCTGGCTGGTGGGCTTGGCCCTGCTGAGCTCCGTGGGTCTCGATCGGTACGAGCAGGGCATGCGGTACGGGATGGCCCTCTGGCTGCTCGGGCTGTTCGTCTTCTACATGTCCCTGTGCTGCACCTTCTTCCCCGCGCCCACCACATGGATCGTGATGTTGATGGCCAGCCCCTACGTGGCCGGGGAGCTTGGCGTCGAACCGTTCTACCTGGCACGGATGGTGATCGTCGCGACGGCCGGCGCCCTCGGCACGGCCATGGCCAACCTCAACGAGTATCACATCTGGACATTCATCTTGCGCTACGGCAAGGTGGCCAACATCCGGAACACGCGGCTGTATCGCATCGCCGCGCGATGGTTCGGCGTGCGTCCCTTCTGGACGATCGTGCTGTTTAGCTTCATCCCGATTCCCGTCGACGTCATCCGGTGGTTGGCCATCACGTATCGCTATCCCCGCGGCCCGTACTTCCTCGCCTACTATCTCGGACGCTGGGTCCGTTATGCCTGTCTGGCCGCCATCACGATCTGGGGGCAGCTCACGTGGTGGCATATCCTCCTCGTGCAATGCACGGTGGCCGTGATCGCCCTCGGGAAGATCATTCAGCAGTTGATCCGCCAACACCGCGCCGAGGACGAAGGGCACGCCGAGGGCGAGCGAGTCCCGGCGGACTCGGACGCCGATCGCCCAGACGATATAATGGCCGCCCAAACGCAGGGCCCGCCCGAGGTGTCTAACGGGGTGGGATGAGGGGCGTATCGACGGACCCTATCAACCAGTGAGGTGAACCCGCATGACGTTCTTGTGGATCTTGGCAGTAACCTGCTCGGCCCTCTCGGCCGCCGACCAACCCGCGAGCAAGCCGACCACCACTACGACCGCCCCGCATACGAGCGGCGACCCGGAGGTCGACCGCATCCTCGAGCAGCTCGAGGAGCGCGGCGAGGATGTCCACGCGCTCGCCTGCGAATTGCGGACCGACTTCTTGGACGTCATCGCCGAAGACGAGCAGAGCAAGGTCGGCAAGCTCTGGTTTCGTCGGGACAAGCCCAACCCGAAATTCAAGGTCGTCTACGAGAGATCTCTTTGGGGGGGCGTCGTCAACGAGGATCACCACGAGTACTACTTCGACGGCCGATGGCTGATCGAGAAGCACGACAAGTCCAAGACGTACATCGAGCGGGAGATCGTCCGCGAGGGGGAGAGGATCGACCCCTTCCGCATCGGCAAGGGGCCGTTTCCGCTGCCCTTCGGGCAGAAGAAGGCGGACATCCTCGAGCACTTCCGGGTGACGAAGGTCCGGCGGTCCCCCAAGGATCCGCGCAACACCGTCCACCTCAAGCTGATTCCCCGCGAGCACAGCGTGAAGATGTCCCGTAAGTACGCCGAGGTGCACTTCTACATCGACAAGAAGCTCCTGCTGCCCGTCCGCGTGGTGGCCCACCAACGGCGTCCCGGCTCGAAGGAGGTGGATGAGATCATCACCGTCACCTTCACGGACATGAAGGTGAACGCCAAGGTCTCCGACAGCGTGCTCCAGATCGAGAAGCCCTCGGGCAGCGAATGGCACTTCAGCAAGGAGCCGTTGGACTGACGGCGTGTGCGTCGTGGTGACGCGATCCTTCTCGGGTGCCTGCTCCGTGAGCCGTGCGTATTTTCCGCGGCCCCGCAACCGCGTGAGCCCGTGGCGACCGTGGTCCTGCAACGTCGTGCTACGATGGGGCCCGCCTCGCGTCACGCCGCGTCATCGAGAAGCTCCGCCAGCCGGGCGGGGGTCAGGTCTGTCATCCGCGAGACGACGAGGTCGGCCTC
This sequence comes from uncultured Planctomycetales bacterium, assembly GCA_964550865.1. Lineage (GTDB taxonomy): Bacteria > Planctomycetota > Phycisphaerae > UBA1845 > JAFGLZ01 > JAFGLZ01. The sequence continues at coordinate 9,255 of CAZKCX010000011.1, read as the reverse complement.
GCCGAATTGGCACGGCGGGTGCGTGCTCGTGAGCGCCACGGACTTCATGCCCGCGCGGTCGGCCGCCTGAATTCCGTGGACGGCGTCCTCGACGACGATGCAGCGTGCCGGGGCGACGCCCATCCGCTCGGCGGCGATCTGGAACACCTGCGGATCGGGCTTGCCCCGTGTGACGTCCGAGGCGTTCGTGGTCGCCGCGAGCATCGGTCCGATCCCCAGCTCCTCCACCATCAGCGCGACGTTCTCCGGCGGACCGGAGGAGCCGATACCCAAGACCCACCCCTCGGCGTGCAGCGCGTGAATCAGCTCTACCGCGCCGGGCATGGCCGGGACGTTGCCGCGGATGATCTCGCGGTAGATGGCTTCCTTGCGGTCGTCCAGCCGCGAGACCTCCTCGTCCGAGAGGTCTTGCCCCCAGCGCAGGCGGATGATCTCGCGCGACGGGCGCCCGAACGTCTCGGCGAACTGCTCGTCCGTGATCGTCAGGCCGTTCTCGGACGCGAGCCGTTTCCAGCTTGCCAGGTGGGCGGAGCCGGAGTCCACGATCACGCCGTCCATATCGAAGATCACGCCGCGAGGGTCCATGCGGTACCTCCTGTCCCGGCCGGTCGTGTGTCCCTGACAGCCCGCGAAGTCCCCGGCGCCGCTCAAGCCGCCGGACCCGCAGGCCGACCATGATAGTGCGGACGATTGCGCGTATTGACCGCAACGATGGGCTCAACGACAATCCCCACGTCCGTTCGTGGGTCCGCACAGGATAGCACAGAGGTCCAATAACCGGGAGACACCATGCGACACTTCCTCGTCACCGGCGGCGCGGGGTTCATCGGATCGCACATCGTTCACGCCTTGGTTCAGCGCGGAGACCAGGTCCGCGTGCTCGACAATCTCTCCACCGGCAAGCGCGAGAACCTCGCCGACGTGGCCGACAAGATCGAATGGCTCGAGGGAGACCTCGCCGGCCTCGACGACTGCCGCCGCGCCTGCGAGGGCGTGGAGATGATCTTCCACGAAGGGGCGCTGCCGTCGGTGCCGAAGTCCGTGGACGATCCCGTATCCAGCCATGAGGCCAACATCAACGGGACGTTCAACATCCTGCTGGCCGCCCGGGAGGCCAAGGTCCAGCGCGTGATCTATGCGGCCAGCAGCAGCGCGTACGGCGATTCGCCGTCTTTGCCCAAGACGGAGGACATGAAGCCGAACCCCATGAGCCCGTATGCCCTCCACAAGCTGACCGGCGAGTACTACTGCAAGAACTTCTGGGACCACTTCGGCCTGCAGACGCTGTCGCTTCGGTACTTCAACGTGTTCGGCCCGCGCCAGGATCCGACCAGCCAGTATGCCGCCGCGATTCCGGCGTTCGTGACGGCCATCCTCCGCGACGAGCAGCCGATCGTCTACGGCGACGGGGAGCAGACGCGCGACTTCACGCACATCGACAACGTGATTCACGCGAATCTATTGGCCGCGGACGTGAAGGAGACGTGCGGCGAGGTGGTGAACATCGCCTGCGCGCACCGGGTGAGCATCAACGAGGTCCTCAAGGAGATCAATCGCCTGCTCGGCAAGTCCGTCGAGGCGAAATACGTCGAGGGCCGATCGGGCGACGTCAAGCATTCCTTGGCCGACGTCGGACTCGCCCATACCCTCATCGGCTACGAGCCGATCGTCCCCTTCGCCAAGGGCCTGGAGATGGCCATCGATTGGTACAAGGCCAATCTCTCGTGAGCCACGGGCTTGCCGGTCCCGTCAGACGTGGAGGCCCTCCATCATTCGAAGCTCAGCGCTGTCGCCGGGTCGAGACGCGTCACGCGGGCGGCCGGATAGAATGAGCCGATCACGCCGGAGAGAATCCCCACCGCGAGGGCGAGCAGGATGAAGTCGGAGGAGACCTCCACCGTCATCAACGGGCGATAGGTCTCGATCGCCCACTTGGTCGCGAACGAGAGCGCGATCCCCAGCCCCGTGCCCGTGGCCGAGAGGATCAGCGCCTCGGTCATGCTCTGCCGGATGAGATACCGTCGGCTCGCGCCCAGCGACTTGAGGATGCCGATCTCTCGCGTTCGCTCGAGCACCATCGTGTACGTCGTCAGCAGCACGAAGAAGACCGCGAAGATCAACACCACCAGGCTGAAGACGTTGATGAACATGAAGACCGACGCGAAGCTCTTGCTCAGCAGCTTTTCGTAGCTGGCCTTGTCGATCACCTGAAGGCGGGTCGTCTGCTCGATGGTTTCGGCGACCGCCCGCTGGCCCCGTTCGCCCTGCTTGCGGATCGCCTCGGTCAGCCGCAGGAAGAACGCGCTGCTCCAGGGGATTCCGCTGTTCTGGATGTGCCGCAAGGTCTGGATCGGCGCGAAGGCCCGGCCGGCGGGCCCTTCCTCGAAGACGCCGACGATCGTCCACTTGCGCCCGAGGTAATCGATCTGCTCGCCGACCTCGTAGCCGCCGACCCGGGCGAGTCGGCTGTCGATCACGATTTCGCAGCCGAGCTTCAGTTCCTCGTCGGTGACCGAATCCGGGCGATACGCGCCTTGCGCGTTGCGCTTGGCGTCGAGGATCTTCTTGAAGCGATTTCCCTCGTCGTACAACCGACCCGCGACCCAGTCCCGGTCGCCCAGGAAGTACGAGAAGTCCTCGCGGTCGATGCCGAAGACGCGATGCTCCTGGCCGGCGAGGTGGATCTGATGGAAGAAGGCCTCGATGACCCGCTCCACCGCCGGCGTCCCGTCGACGCGGATGTCCGCCAGCCTCGGGACGTACTTGTGGCTCAGCGGCGCGCCGCTCGTGAAGATGATGCTGCGGCCTTCGGGCAAGACGATCAGCTCCGCGTTCACGCTGACCACGCGATCGGCCACCTCGCCGAGCGTGCCGTGCGAGAGCCCGAGCATCGTCAGCAGCATGCAGATGCCCATGCAGACGGCGCTGATGGACATGGCCGTGCGGACCTTTCGATGCAGGATGTTGGCCAGCGCCAGCGAACGAGCCATCAGGACGCCTCGAGCAAGGGGATGAGTTCCTTCAATTCGCGAATGACGTGATCGGCCTCGCCGTGCCATTCGGGCAGATCGGGCCGGGTCCAGAGCAGGACCGTCTTCGCGCCGGCCGCCCCTCCGGATTGTACGTCGAAGAGGTAGTCGCCGACCATCCATGCGCGGGACGGCTCCACCTCGAGCGCGCGACAGATCGCCAGCACGGGCTCGGGCGAGGGCTTGATCGCGCCGTCCTCCCGCGTCCGCACCAGGTCGAAGCGGAGGCGATGCTTGGCCAGGACGGTCTCGACGGAGACACGCGAGTTCCGCGTCAGCACCGCCGTGCGAAAGCGGTTTCCGGTGAGCCAGTCCAGCAGGTCGGTCACCCCCGGATTGAGCAGGCTCGCCTCGGCGGCCTCGGCCTCGCAGGCGATGAGCACCTCTTCCGCCCGCGCACGGTCGGCCGCGGACATCCTCTCCATGGCCTCGAGGATCGGCCCGTCGTCCGCCTTCATGCCGATCCGCTCCCGGATCCAGCCGAAGTCCAGGTAGGGCTCGGTGATGGTCCCGTCCATATCGAAGATGATCGCGCGTTTCGGTCGCACCGTTGGCATTTCCTCGGCCGGTCCGGCCCTGCCGTCCGCGAGAGCGAGCGCGAGATTGTAGGCCGTCGGGGAAGACCGCCGCAAGGCTGGCTTCCTGTGGGAGGTTGAGATCTCGCGTGTCTATGCGTATCGTAAGAATCCGTAGCGGCGCTGGCCGCATGGTGTGTGCGACGGCGTTCTCCACGAGACGGCCCTAACACCGAGTTTCACAAGCTGTACGACTATGGACAGGACCGCACCCGCCACTATCGCTGCCCGAGCCGCCGGATTCATCCGGCGCGGCCGCGCGGCATGAATGCCGCGGCTCGGGCATGGAGTCGCGATACTCCTAAAATGCAGTACTCGCCGGGTTGGGCGAGCGGATCGTCGAGGCGATCTTCGAGCCCGTGTGCAAGCAAATCGATAAGGAGCTGACACCATGAACCGGTTTCCCCTTTCCGCGACAAACGTGTTTCTTGCCGGCATCGTCTGTTCGCTTGCCGTTGGGCAGGCGGGCGCCGCTCCGCGGTCCGGCGAGCTCAAGGTCGGCTGGGCGACCACAGACATCACGCCCGACAAGCCCGTCGCCCTGTCGGGCCAGGCCCACACGCGGATCTCGAAGGAGCATCTGGATTCCGTCACGGCCACCGCCCTGGCGCTCGAGACGACCAACAAGAGCGGCGCCCTCGAACATGCCGTGATCGTCTCCTGCGACCTGGTCGCCATTCGCGGCGGCGTGCAGGAGATGACCCGGGAGAAGCTCGCCAAACGCGGAAAGACGCCGGGCCTGGACCCCGCCAGAATCGTCTTCTGCGCCACGCACACGCACACCGGACCGGTCGTGACCAACCTTCGCCGGCCACCCTTGGGTGTCCCGGGCGCCAAACCGAAGCTCAAATACGCCATCCCCAAGGAGGGCGTGATCCAGCCGAAGGGATACGTGGAATGGATGACCGACCGCCTGGCCCACATCGTCACCAAGGCCTGGAACGAGCGGCAGCCCGCCGCCGTGTCGTGGTGCCTGAGCCACGCCGTCGTCGGCTACAACCGGCGGGTCGTCTACGCCGACGGCACCGCCAAGATGTACGGCAAGGTCCGCACGCCCGAGTTCCGCGGCATCGAGGGTCCCGTCGACCACGACGTCGACGTGCTGTACTTCTGGAATCCTGCCGGCACGCTGACGGGCGTGGCCGTCAACGTCCCCTGTCCCTCGCAGGCCATCGAGGGGAAACGCAATCTCTCCGCCGACTACTGGCATGAGGTACGGCTGCAGCTCCGTGCGAAGCTCGGCGAGGGACTCTTCATCCTGCCCCTGTGCGGGGCGGCGGGGGACATCTCCCCGCACCCGCTGGTCCGCAAGCGTTCCGAGCAGGCCCAATGGAAGCGGAGCGGCGTCACCCAGATCCAGGAGCTCGGACGACGGATCACCGTTGCCGTGCTCGCGATGCTGGACGCGGCCAAGTCCGACGTCTACACGCAGATCCCGCTCGGGCACCTCGTCGAGACGGTCGAGCTCCCGGCCCGCAAGGTCACTAAGGCCGAGGCGGAGCGATCGAGGGCTCGCATCCGGAGCCTCACCCAGGGCAAGCCGCTGGAGAAGCTCAGCGAAGGCCTGCGGGAGAAGGTGCGACGGGAGCAACACGCCATCCAGATGTTCGAGCATCCGTACGACGGCACCTACCCGATCGAGGTCCACGTCTTGCGCATCGGCGCCGTCGCCGTCGCGACCAGCCCATTCGAGCTGTTCACCGAGTTTGGTCTGCGCATCAAGGCCCGGAGCCCGGCCGAGCAAACGCTCGCCGTGCAGCTCGCATGTGGCAGCGGCTATTATTTGCCCACGCGCCGGGCGGTTGCCGGCGGCGGTTACAGCGCCGAGCCCGCGCAGAACGTCGTCGGGCCGGAAGGAGGCGGTGTCCTCGTAAACCGCAGCGTCGCGTTGATCCAGTCGTTGTGGAAATGAGCCTTCACGATGCGGTACTGGCTTGTAGCGGATTGCCGTCGAGACCGGCCGTACTCTGCCTGGTGGCATCTACCGGGACGCCTATGGGCTCTTCCTTGCATCGGAACGGCCGATCGTCTATTAGTACATATAGGTGGCAATTCGTCCGTGGTGGATGTCTGAGGCCGAGGATGCTCCAGCCAATTTGGCGGGACCGAGTGTTGTGTCGCAAGTCATTCGATGGACGTCCAGCCGATGGGTGGCCCACCTCTTCACTTGTCCCGAGTTTTGTCGAGGGAGCGGTGGGGAACACGAACGGGCAGCCAATTCGCGTCCCCCACGGCTGAAGCCATGGGCCACCCATCAGCTAACGAGCGACAGAGCACTAGGGCGGTGGGGACGCATTGCAGGCGCCGGCTTGCGTGATTCGGTTACGGTGGCGGAGGCCAGTCCGTCGGCGACGGATCGGCAGAGATCGGGGGATCAATCGGTGCGGTTTCCGGGGCCATCCGGATGTAGCCCAGCTTCATCCGAACCTCGTAGGACGGGTCGGCGGCGCACCTCGTAGCCACTTCTGGCGATAGACGACGGCGTGTCTCACAAGGCTATTCGCATTCTGCTGATTGAGGACGATGCGAACCGAGCGGAGAGAATCCGCGAGGCGTTCGCGCACGATCGCGCCGAATTCTCGGTCAGGCACGTCACCGATCTTGCCGGCGCGCGAGAGGTCCTGCAGGGTGAAGCGCCGGACCTGGTCTTGTCGGAGCAGAGCCTCCCCGACGGCCGGGCGTCGGATCTCTGGAACGACCCGGGCGATGACCGACGTTTCCCCATGGTTGTCCTCACCGAGGTCGTCGGCCGGCACCCCGCGATGGATGACGAGCCGGACGGGATGACGGTGTACCCCGTGCGCGATCCGTCGGCCCTGGCGCGACTGCCGTGGGTCGCAGGGATCGCGCTCCGCGAGTGGTCGTTTCTGCTGGAGCGGCAGCGGATCGAGCAGGAGTTGGGCTTCAAGTCGGAGCTCCTGAATCAGATCGGCGACGCGATCACGGCCACGGATCTTCAAGCCAGGATCACGTACGTGAACGCGGCCTCGGCGCGGGACCATGCGGCGTGCCCGGAGGACTTGATCGGGCGGTCCGTCGAGGTCTTCGGGGAGGACCCGGAGCGCGGGGCGTCGCAGCGAGAGATCATCGAGAAGACCCAAGCGAACGGAGAATGGCAAGGCGAGGTGGTCAACTACTGCGAGGACGGCAGCGAGATCGTCTTTCACTGCCGGACGTGGTTGATGCGGGACGAGGAAGGTGGACCGGTCGGCATGTGCGGCGTATCGGCCGACATCACCGACCGCAAGCGGATGGAGAAGGCGTTGGGGCGTCGGACGCGTCAACTCGAGAGCATCACCGCGAACGCACCGGACATCATCGCCCGATACGACCGGGAGCTGCGTTACACCTTCGTGAATGAGCGGATCACCGAGGCCAGTGGGATCCCTCGGGAGGTGTTCCTGGGCAAGAACAACACGGAGCTCGGCCTGCCAGGGAACCTCTGCGGCGCCCTGGACTCGGCCTTGCGCCGTGTGGTGGAGACGGGCGAACCGGCCGAAGTCGAGTTCTCCTACGAGGGGTTCCAGGGAGTGCGTTATTACCAGGCCCGAATTGTGCCGGAGTTCACGGACACCGGGCAGGTCGAAAGCCTGCTGTCGATCAGCCGGGACGTGACCGAGCAGAAGCTGGCCGAGGAAGAGCACCGGGAGCTCATGGCGCAGGTGCAGCATGCGCAGAAGCTCGAAAGCCTGGGTGTCTTGGCGGGGGGCATCGCGCATGACTTCAACAACCTGCTCGTCGGCATGCTCGGCAACGCGAGTCTGGCGTTGATGGACCTGCAGCCCGAGTCCCCGGTGTATGAGAACCTCCGGCAGATCGAGCGGGCCGCACAGCGCGCGGCCGACCTGACCAACCAGATGCTTGCGTATTCCGGCAAGGGCAAGTTCATCGTGCAATCGCTGGACCTCTCCCGGCTCGTGGAGGAGATGGCGCACCTGCTCGAGTCGGTCATCTCGAAGCGGGTCGTGCTCCAGTTCGATTTCGCGGACGACGTGCCCGCCATCGAGGCCGACGCGACGCAGCTCCGCCAAGTGGCGATGAACCTGATCACGAACGCCAGCGAGGCGATCGGCGATCGCAGCGGGACCATCCTCGTTCGCACCAGCGTCGTCGACGCCGATCGGGCCTACCTGGAGCGGACGACGCTCGACAACGACCTCGTCGACGGTCGATACGTCTGCCTCGAGGTGTCGGACACCGGCTGCGGCATGGACGAGGCCACCCAGAAGCGCATCTTCGATCCGTTCTTCACGAGCAAGTTCGCGGGGCGCGGGCTCGGCCTGGCGGCCGTGATGGGCATCGTCCGCGGCCACGGGGGGACCATCAACGTGTACTCCGAGCTGGGGAAGGGGACGACCTTCAAGATCCTCCTGCCCAGCTCACACCTGACAGCCGAGGCGCCCAGGATGGAGCCCGAAGACGCGACGGAATGGCAGGGAAGAGGGACGGTCCTGGTCGTCGACGACGAGCCGTCGGTCTTGCAGGTGGCCCGGAGCGTGCTGGAGCGAATCGGCCTTCGGGTCATCGCCGTCGAAAACGGCCGACAGGCCATCGACGCCCTGCGGGAGCACGCGGAGGAGATCGTGGCCGTCGTGCTGGACATGACCATGCCCGACATGAACGGCGAGGAGGCCTTCCGCGAGCTACGACGCATCCGACCGGACGTCAAGGTGATCCTCTCGAGCGGGTACAACGAGCAAGAAGTCACGAGTCGCTTCGCCGGCAAGGGGCTGGCAGGATTCATCCAGAAGCCGTATCGACCGACCACGCTACTGGCCGCGATCCGGAGGCTGCTCGAAGAGGAGCACGCGGACGATCGCGCTCCCGGACCCCGCCCAGAGTGAGACGGCAACGCCGGCCTCCGGGCAGACGCCTTTCCGATTGAAGAGCCCGTGTACGCCGTCGCGCTTGTCATCTCTCCATGCGCGGATTAGCCTCTGGGTCTTACGCAGAGGCCTACGAAGACAGGCGTCTTCGCCGGCGCGGACGGCATCGGCCGACAAGCCGTCTCGCCGCCCGAACCGAGAAACCGACAATCGCGGGAGCTCTCTCCATGCACGCGCGCGGACGTCTTGACGTTGTTGCCTGGTCCTGGACTGTCGTATTCGCCCTCGTCGGGGTGGCCGCGGCCGGCGAGGTGCCGCGTCCGGAGCACCCCAGGCCGCAGTTCGAGCGGACGGAATGGATCAACCTGAACGGAACCTGGCAGTTCGCGCTGAAGGACAAATCGACGGACGACCCCGGGGCGATCGCCTTCGACCGCAAGATCGTCGTGCCGTTCCCGTGGCAGTCACGGCTGTCGGGGGTGGCCGAGATCCGGGACGGCGTCGGCTGGTACAAGCGTGAGATCCGCGTGCCGGATGCGTGGAAGGGTCGGCGCGTCTTCCTGCGGTTCGAGGCGGTCGACCAGGAGGCCACCGTCTGGTTGGACGGCAAGCGAATCGGCGAGAACAAGGTGGTCTACATCCCGTTCGCGATCGATATCACCGATCGCGTGCGTTGGGGCGAATCGCAGACGCTCGTGGTCCGTGCCGTCGATCTCGGCAGCACGGACTACCCCAAGGGCAAGCAGCAAGGGTGGTACACCCCGAGCGGCGGGATCTGGCAGACGGTCTGGCTCGAGGCCCGACCGGCCACGTATATCGATCATT
>CAZKCX010000010.1:18899-25689 GCA_964550865.1 uncultured Planctomycetales bacterium | reverse complement strand
CCGTGGCATGCGTTGCCCTGTCCATAGTCGCACAACTTGTGAAACGCGGTACTAGTTTCGCTTGAGCGGTTCGAGACCCGGAGGCAAACCCAGGTACTTGACGACGATCTTGTAGACCTCGTGGCAGCGCACGAAGAGGAGGCGCCCCTGCTCGGCCGCACTGCGGATGTAGAGGCGGTAGTGCACCCGCCAGTTGGCCTTGTCCTTCAGCTTGCGATCGAAGCCCATCGACTTCTGCGTCTTGTCCGTCATTTTCCGGACGTTCCACCGCGCGGTGGCATACGCGGCGCAAAGGGCATCGGCCTTCAACCAGTCCATACCCGCCTCTTCCTTCGAGCAATCCCAGCGGAAATCCGAGAGCAACTGCGTGAGGATCGTTCGAAGAATGCCCTGGCGATGGGGTAGGAGTGCCAGCGCGAACCGGCCGTTGTCGTCCCATTTCCGCGGGCTGATCGCGAAGCCCATCTGCCCTCGACCGGGCACGATCAGGAACGTCGGACTCATCCGGACGGTGATACGGCGGTCGAGGTGCTTGTGGGTCATCAACGTGTGATGGAAGACGCGGACGTCGGCCTGTTCCAGCGATTCGATTTCTTCGATGACCGCTTGTCGGCTGTGCTGGTCGCCGCGTTCCGGTTTGAAGTGATCGCGCAGGACGAACTGGGGGAACGGCTCCTTCAGCCGTGCGGCCAGGCGTGCCATCTGGCGGATGAAGCGAGCTTCCCGTCGCGCGACCGCTTCCGGCGTAAGGACCTTCATTTCTTCCGAGAGCCTCCCCCGGGCTTCGGCACCCAGGTCGTGATTCCGCGGAATGACCTTGGATTCGATGTGTTCGGCCGCCCGGGTCAGTCGCCCCAAGATCGGCCTCATGACGGTGAGTTCCTGTTCCAGTTTCGGAATCTGGAGACGGTTCTTACCGGTCTTCTTGAGCTCCTCGACTTCCTTCTGCTTGGCGTTGATTGCGTCCTGCTGCTCTTGGATTTGTCGTCGGAGCTCCTCGAACCGGGCTCGGTAGAGCTTGTCCCGGATTTGGCTGATCACGGCCTGTCGCCAAACGCGATCGGCTTTCCATTCGTCGCTGCCCCGGCCGTTTAGCTGAAGCTGCTCGTCGGGGCTGACGGTCGTCTTCTGTTTCACGATCGCGCGAAGGTACTCGTCGGCATACACGACGTGCAGGGATTGCGTGGACTCTTCCCATTCGTAGACGTCTTGGGCGCAGTCCCTCATGATGTACTCATAGGCGTCGTGGGCAATCAGTCCGGGATGAACGGCGAGCAGTCCATAACGAAGGAACGCGCGTAGCGTGCGTTCCTCCTCCTCGTCCAGGCTGCCCTGACAGAAGAGCCATGCGACGTCTTCATAGGTGGACCAGAAGAGATCGGTGAGCTTCGGGTCAATGGCTTGCAGCTCACGGCGGGCCGCTTGGATGCTCTTGGCGAGCCGGGGATCGAGCTTGGGAACTCCCTTGCCCTTACCGCTGAGCCTGCCGATGATGCCCCCACGTTCTTCGGCCCGCGCCTCGGCGACCCGAGACCGGTGATCCTCCTCCCGCGCTCGATACTCATCGAGACGTCGCTGAACCGCCATGGCGTAGTAGGCCCAGCCGATGAGCTTCTCCACATTCAGTCCCAGGTTCCGGCAGACCAGGAGGAAGGGCTCCTCGGCCATGGCGGAACGCGCGGCGACGGGAATCGTGTCGTCCATGTAGGCCCGCTTGAGCAGAAGCACGATCTGGGCGCCACCCATGCGAAGCGCCTTTTCGTAGAGCTTGCTCGGATTCAGCGGCGGGCGCTTGGAATTCGGATTCGGGATCGGTCGTGCGTTCTGCACCGTCGGGGATTCGAGCTTCTTCTGGATCTTGCCGAGGTTGTTCTTGAGGATGTCCGACGTCGGTGCCCTTTTGATCTCGCGGGCCTGACGACTGAGCTCGCTCTGCATCTCCGGGACGTTGGCCTGCTTCTGGAGCTTGCGCCGGGCCTCGTCGATGTCCAACAACTTGCGCCAGAAATCCAACCGCTGATCCACGACCTGGATCAACTCTGCCGGGATCTCCCCGTCCCACTCGATCGGGGCGACCAGGAGGTCTTCCTCCTCGGCCTCCTCCTGAACCTCCTCGGCGAGTTCGGCCTCGATGGCCGCGATCCCCGTGGGTTCGTCGGGGTTCGGCTGGGGCATTTCGTCGGATGTCGTCGCTGTCGGTGCGAGGGCTTCCTCGTCCTGCTCTTCCGCGTACTCGATGTTCTCAGTCGTCGGGTTCATTCGCCTCACGAGGCATGTCAAGGGCCGTTTGGGCCCAGCCGCTTCTCGATACCCTGGTCTCCTGATGTCCGCCGAATCGGGCCTGAACGCAAGCCGGTGGTTGCCTGCAGGCCACCCCGTGTCCGGGAACGTCCGGTATGTTCCCTCCGGGTAACAACTCCAACGGGCACGGGGAGCCCGCTTCTGAGCCCGATGGTCACTTACGGCATATCGACCGGCATACGGCGCAACGTTACTTGTCGCCCCCTGGACTTGTCGGTGTCGAGCGTGTTCAAGCATGTGGGGGAGCGCAAGTTCCGACAGCGACGCCTCGTAGCCGCACGCCGCGCGGCGGACGTGCACGGGCAAGCGGCCTCTCGGCCGCGGAATCCTCCCACGACAAGGCCTAGCCCCCCTCGAAAGGCCGATAACCTACGCGCGGCCCGGGCAGCCGCGAGGAAGGCGTCTGCGGCTTGCAGGGAACGCACGCACACGTGGCGGAACAGGCTTCCTAAGAGCTTGCGTGGCCGTTCGGCCGCTGCTATCAACGGCGTCGTCGAAATCGTCGATACCGATCGCACGGCCTCTCGGCAAGCGGTGCGACGGTTTACGACCGGGAGTGTGCCCACCGTGCTCAGCATCGATGAGGTCCGAGAATCCTTGCGGGGTCCTGTCGCCTCGTTGCCCACCCCCTTCGACCGCAAAGGGAATATTGATTTCGGCGCGTTGCGTCGTTTCGTGGACTTCGTGATCGAGGGCGGCACGAAGACCATGATGCTGACGTACGGTGACAGCCTCTTCTCGCTGCTGACCGACGCCGAGGTGGCCGAGGTGACGCGGGTGGTCGCCGAGCAGACCGCCGGACGCGCGATGGTCGTCGCCGCCGATCGGATGTGGGCGACGCCCAAGGAGGTCGCGTTCGCTCGATATGCCAAGAAAGTCGGCGCGGACATGCTCATGGTGTTGCCGCCGGATTGGGCCGCCTCCACCACCGTGGAGACGCTGGTCGAGCACTACGGTGCCGTGGCGGCCGAGATGCCCGTGATGGTGGTGACCAACTACTTCCTGTCGCGCGCCGAGCCGTTCGGCCTTGCGGTTCTCGAGGCCGTAGCCGATCGCGTTCCCGGCGTGATGGCCGTCAAGGATGACGTATGTGGTGAGTTTGCACGGAAGATGGGGCTTCGGTTTGCGGATCGGTTTGCGCTGATCTCCGGCGGCCAGAAGCAGAATCACATGAACGCGCTGCCCTACGGATGCGACGGTTACCTCTCGACCTTCATCAAGTTCAAACCGCGCATCGCGACGGACTATTGGCGAGCGGTCGAGTCGAGCGACATCGACGGGGCGTCGAAGATCATCGCCGCGTACGATATGCCCTTCTTCGATTTGATCTCGCACGCCCTGCCGGGAGGGTTCGACGCGGCATTGCACGGCACGCTGGAGCTCTTCGGGGTTTGTCCGCGATGGCGACGGCCTCCCTACCACAGCCTGACCGATCACGAGATGGAGAGGCTCGCCCAAGCGCTTCGCGACCGGAAGATCTTGTAACGCCTGCCTTCGTCTACTCGATGACGAGTCCGCGCTGCGTTTGGACCGCTTGGGCGAGAGCCTTGTCGACCTCGCGGCCCTTCCCGCGGATTCGAATGTGCCCGCCGGGCTCGTCCGCGGTCGAGAACCTGACCTCGGTCGTCTTGTCCTCCGAGACGAATCGCACCCCCACGACTCCCGAGGTCTCGAGAAGCTCCGTGGCCGCCATCTTCCGCAGAGACGCATCACCGACTTGGATCACATGAAGAAACACATCCTCCTGGCGGGCGTCACCGGGCGAGACTTCGACGCGCCACTTGCCGAAGAGGCACGGCCGACCGGTCTTCTCGAAGCGGCGCTTGCACTGCTCCTTGACCGCCTCGTTCAGCTCCCAGTTCATGCCGTTCGCCCAGAACTCCTTGCCGGGTCCGCCGACCTTCTTGAGCGTGGCGTCCCTAGGCAGAAGCGTGCGGCAGTAGAGACGTCCTTCGTGCTCGTCGGCGCGAAACGTCATGCCACTCATGACGGGTTCGTTCTGCGTGTGCAAGAGCCACACCTTGCGGTATTCCGGCCGGGTGGTCCGGACCCGATCGCAGATCACGAAATGGTTCGGCGGGACGAAGAGAAACTGCCGGATCATCTGCTCGCACTTCTTGTCGGAATAGCACGGCGTGATGTTGGCTGCGGCGTAGGCGTACCGGTCGTGGGTCTCGAAGGCGGTGACGCGGGTACCGGTCGGCCGTCGCATGCTGCCATAGCTCGTCTTGCCTTCGGGTCCGGGGTACGCCGGCCCCCAGTAGGGGGCGAATGGTTCGCTGGGCATGTGGATCAGCACGCAGTTGTGGGCGACCGTCTGCGCGTAGTAGTGACGAAGGTGGAAGTCCTTGCTGATGCCGCGGGTCACCGGTCTTCTCCTGTTCGGCATACGGACTCAAAGGTCATCCGTTTGCTTAGGATACGTGCGTGTTGTCGTCAAGCCTCGTGTAAACCTGTCGAAAGCCCGCGACGCGACTTCCCAAATGCCGCACGATTCGCGATGCTGGCGAGTGTCTGAAGACGTGTTCGTTATCCCTCGGAAGGAGGAATGTGGGACATGCCGTTTTCGGGATCTCGGAAAGCCGGAGGCATCCTGTTGATCTGCATCGTCGCCCTCGGGTCGAGACGCGGTACCATGGGGAATGAGTCCACGGAGACCGCAACCGCGTATATGCAGGGCGCCGAGCGGGAGGCGCTGCTCGCGCACCTGGAGGGGATGTCGCGCTCGTACGACGAATCCGTTCATCTGATCGCCAAGGTACCCAACAGTACGAACGACTACACCAACCTCGTGGGCAAGCGGGCCCATCCGGTGCGCAGCTCTGTCTCCTACGCGACCATGTTGCTGGAGGCGAACGCCGAGCCGTATCGGCGGCGGGCGATCGACGTGCTGCGCAAGGTGGTCGCGCTGCAAGATACCAACGACAGCAGCCTGACCTACGGACTATGGCCGTACTACCTCGAAGAGCCGCTCGACGAGATGTTCATGCCGGACTTCAACTGGGCGGCCTTCATCGGCAAGGAGCTGCTCTACGTTCTGATCCATCACGAGGCCCAACTGCCCGAGCCATTGCGCGAGGACGTCCGCCAGGCCGTCTACAGGGCGTGCGAGTGCATTCGTCGCCGCCCCCTCCACATGGGCTACACGAACATCGCGGCCATGAGCAGCTATGTGGCGCTGGTGGCCGGCGAACGGTTGGGCGACCCGAACCTGCTGCGGTACGGACGATGGCTCTTCGACAAGTGGTATGACTATACCGTCAGCCTCGGATCGTTCACGGAATTCAATAGCCCGACCTACACGCGTGTCGCCCTGGGCGTCGTCTCGCGGATGATGGCAGACATCCTTGACGAGGAGCGCCGCGCCAATGCCAGGGCGCTGAACTACATGCTTTGGAAGCACCTCGCGAGGCGCTTCCACGAACCCACGCGGCAATGGGCCGGCCCGTTCAGTCGGGCGTACAGAGATCTGGTCGGGGAGGGCTACCCCCGCATGATTCAGCGGGCGTTCGGTGATGCGGTGCGTTTGCTGCCCTTGGAATCGCTCGGGCCGGACATAGGCGATTGGCGACACCCGTATCGGGGGCCGGCGAAGCTCGCCCCGTACTTCCAGCCGTTGGAGGAGCCCCGCACCGAGGTGGAGGTCTTCTTCGAGCGTGGGCAGGACCGCATGAATGGCATGGGAAACCGTCGCGGCGGCTTGTCGGCGATGGACATCGTCGCCACGAGCTATCTGCATCCCGCATTCGCGTTGGGGACGTTCAACTTCATGGACTTCTGGGAACAGCACCGGAACCTGATGGCCCATTGGGGCACCCCGGAGAAGACAACCTACCTCACGATGCGCTGCAGGAACCAGGAGCACGGCTTCTGCTCGGCCGTCTTCACAAGCGCGCAGGAGGGCGGGAACGTCCTGGTGGCCGTCAGCTTCGCCACGAACCATGGTGACAGGTATATCGACCTCGATCCGTTGACCAACCGACCCTTGCGCACCGATAGCCTGCGCGTCGAGTTCGAGTTTGGCGGGTACCTGAGCGAGGCTCGGCTTCCTCCATCGGCCGATCTGTCCGCGCCTTTCACGGTTCGGGACCGCCAGGTGGCCGTCGCGATCCGTTTTCTGGGAGGGACGTTTGGCGGCAACCCCCCTCACGCGGAGATTCGAAGGACGCGCCGAAGGGCGATCCTTGTGTTGCATCTTTACGAAGGGGAGGAGAAGGAGTTCGACCTGAAAGCGCTCGAGCAGGCCTTTTGCCTGTTCGCCGTCCGGGTGCAGCCGATCGGGGATATGGACTGGGGGCCGGAGCCCCCGGTCGTCGGGCGAGAGGATGGGACATGCCGAGCCGCGTGGAATCAACTGGAACTGCGAATACCGGTCCGGCCGGTAGGGTTGGAGCAGCTGCAGACCGACGCGCGAGCCACCGTCGCCGGTCGGCCGGCCGCCGATGCGGCCGCCACGTCCCACTCGGAGGATTGGCCGGCCGCGCAGGCG